>CAVKSD010000051.1:0-13226 GCA_963658905.1 Bacteroidaceae bacterium | reverse complement strand
GTATATGAGTTCCTATATAGATATCCTTATCTTCCAAGGCTTTCATCACTATGGCTCCCGCCGCAACTATCGCCGCCGTTATCCTGCCGGAAAAATGTCCGCCCCCTCGATAGTCCTCGAAGCCCTCGTATTTGCAATGGCCGGTATAATCGGCATGAGAGGGTCTTGGCAAATTCGTAAACTCGGCATAATCTCCGCTTTTCGTATTTTTGTTTTTTATAATCAATGTAAGAGGCGTCCCGGTAGTTTTTCCGTTAAAAATACCGCTGAGAAATTCTACCTCGTCGTCTTCGCGTCTCTGAGTGGAAATCTTTCCGAAAGGCTTGCGCTGCGCCATTTTGCTGCGGATATATTCCTCGTCGATTGCGATTCCAGGCGTCAGGCCGTCTATAACCGCTCCCACCGCAGGGCCGTGGCTCTCGCCGAAAAGGGTTATGGTAAGTGCGTTTCCGAATGTGTTTTTCATGAAAATACCTCCATATATAGCGCTCTTAGCTCATCTTTCGTATGTTTTTCGAATCGAAAGCTTCCGGGTCTATCTACGTGAACCGTGCTCACCGCATTCCCTTCGGATTTCTTGTCATGCATGGCGATTTCTATGACCTTTTCTGCCTCTGTCTTGCATTCAGTTGGAAGATCCGCATGTTTTAGGACTTCTATGAGCCTGTTTCGCATGCCGGCTTCGCACATAGGAAGCATCCCAAGAGCCACCGCCTCGCCATGGAGAAAACCCGTGCAGCTTTCGATGCCATGTCCGAGAGTATGACCGAAGTTCAGCGCCCTGCGAAGTCCTGCTTCCTTTTCGTCCTTTTCGACTATGTCTATCTTTATTCTAAGGGCGGCTTCTATAATCTCTTCGATGTTTTCCGGGTGTATACCCTCCGCCTCGATTCTTTCAAAGAGCATGGCATCTGATGTCAGCGCCATCTTGATGATTTCGGCGGCTCCGCAGGCAAATTGCCTCTTATCTAAGGTTTCGAGGAGCGACGGATCTATCAGCACGCCCCGCGGCTGATGAAACGCTCCCACGATATTCTTGATTCCGCAAAAGTCTATCGCGGTCTTTCCTCCCACGGAGGAGTCCACTTGAGAAAGCAATGTGGTCGGGATATTGTAAAAATCTATTCCCCTCATATAGCACGCCGCCGCAAATCCCGCAAGGTCGCCTGCCACGCCGCCTCCCAGGGCTACGATGCAGTCTCTTCTTGCAAAGCCCTCTGTGAGCATTCTCTCAAGAACAGTTTGGAGCATGTCGAAGTTCTTCGAGGCCTCGCCTTGCGGGATCGTGAGTATCGAATCCGTTTCGCAGCTTTTCGCAAGCACCCTTGCATATTCCTTTGGCACACCGTCGTCTGTTAGGATCAAAACCTTGCGATTCTCATCTTTTTCGCGAATTTTCAAAGTTTTGCAGGCGTTTTTCAATGCGCCCCTTTCCAGGACTATATCGTAGCTGTCTTTTCCGAGATTTACAGAGGTTATCATTTGTTTTCCTCCAGGTAGCAATCGTTCAAGTTGTTATATGCACCGACGATTTTGATCTTGTCGCAGCAGCTTCTCATCTCTTCGATGCAGGCCTTGCCATTTTCGTCATAGATGTCGCCTTCCGCCTCAACATAGAAATAATATTGCCACAGGAGCTCTTTCATCGGTCTTGAGCGGAGTGTGCGCATGTTGAATCCGTGTCTTCCGAGTATTGTCAGCGCCTGCGCAAGGGAGCCTGCTTCGTTCCTTGCGGTAAAAAGAAGTGAGAAGAACTGTTTTTTCTCTTTGTTATCCGAGGCTCTGTCAACCCTCGAAAATACCGCAAAACGTGTAGTATTTGTCCTGTCGTCGTTTATGCTTCTTGCGATCACCGAAAGCCCTGTCTTTTCGGCGGTTTCTGCGCTGGCAATGGCTGCAAGGCTTCTGTCATTTTGCTCCCTCACATATTCCGCCGCAAGAGCTGTATTTGAATATTCCATTTCTTTCAGATTATGTTCTTTGATAAATGCGCTGCACTGAGAAAGTGCCTGCGGGTGGGTAACCACCGTCTTTACGTCCTCGATGCGAGTTCCCGCTATGCCCAAAAGGTCGTGGGTAACCGCCAAATCGTACATGCCGTTGACAAATAGCGTCCCGAAAAACATCAGATCGTTTACCTGATCCACGTCCCCCGCGAAGCTGTTTTCCACCGGAAGAACCGCGCAGTCGCAATCGCCCTTTTCCACCGCCTCATAAGCCTTTTTGAAGCTCCCGAAGGCAATGAGTTTTGAGCTTGGGAAGATCTTGCCAGCCGCAATGTGGGCGAAAGCCCCCTCGGTGCCGCAATATGCCACCGTAAGCCCTGCCATTATCCTGCTCTGATAGTTTCTCGAAAGCTCCATGACCTTCTTCTGAAAGTTATAATAATAGGACTGAATCTCCGGCTCAGAAATCCGCTCCGCTCCCTTTCGCAGGACCTCTTCCTCTCGTTTTGCGTCATATATCGGCAGGCTGTTTGCCTTTTTGTATTCTGCAACCTGCGCCGCAAGCCTCATGCGCTCCTCGAAAAGATGAGCGATCTTATCGTCCGTGCTTGTGATATCTTTTCTTATTTCAGTTATGTCTCTTACCATCGTTTTTGTTTTTATTTTTCCTTTTGCCTTGTTTTTCATATATATATATTTCTTTTTCTTTATCTTTGTTTCTTTATTTCTCTATCTTTTCGCGTGTGTCCTTTATCTCATCTGCGCCTCGTACAGCTTCGCAAATTCGCCGCCGGAAGCAAGTAGCTCCTGCCTGGTTCCCTGCTGGCTGATCTTTCCGTCCTCTATTACGATAATCCTGTCGGCATTTTTGATCGTGGCAAGCCTGTGGGCGATTATAAGGGTAGTTCTGCCCTCCGAAAGCTCATCGAAGGCACTCTGGATATATGCCTCTGTCACGCTGTCAAGAGCCGATGTCGCCTCATCCAAAATCAGGATCGGCGGATTCTTGAGGAAAATTCTGGCGATCGAAATCCTCTGTTTCTGCCCGCCGGAAAGTAGCGTCCCCCGCTCTCCAACATATGTATCGAAGCCCTCGGGCATTTTCATGATGTCATCATAGATCTCGGCCTTTTTCGCCGCCTCTACGACCTCTTCATATCTGGCGGAAGGCTTTCCGTATCGTATATTCTCATATATCGTGTCTGCAAAGAGGAATACATCCTGCTGGACGATGCCGATGTTTCTTCTCAGAGAACTTTTCGTAATCATACGTATATCGGTGCCGTCTATCGAGATGCTCCCTGCCTCCACATCGTAAAATCTCGGTATGAGCTGGCAGAGCGTGCTCTTGCCGCCTCCGGACTGTCCGACGATTGCAACTGTTTGACCCGCATCGACCTTGAGCGATATGCCGTGGAGCACATCTACATCCTTCTTGTAGCCGAAGTCAACATCTCTTAAGATTATTTCGCCCTTCACATTCGCAAGGCTAATCGCATCGGGTGCTTCTTCGATGCTCGGTTTTATACGCATGACCTCCGCAAATCTGCGAAGTCCCGCAAGCCCGTTTGCAAATATCTCCGCAAAGGTCGCGAGTTTTCGCACCGGCGTCACAAATGCCGTGATATAGAGCGTGAATGTGATGAGGTCGATGTAGTTCATACTGCCCTTCATTATGAAGAATCCTCCCGCCGCAATCACGGCAACCTGAAGGAAACAGATAAAAAATTCCATGGAAGCGTTGAATCTTCCCATAGCCTTGTAATAGCCGGTCTTTGAGCCTTTGTACATTTCATTTGAACGGTCAAAGCGGGCAAAATCCACCTCGCCATTATCGAAGGCCTTGGATGTCTTCATGCCGGAAAGCGTTGATTCGATGTCCGCATTGATGTCCGCCATTTTTTTCTTGACCTGAATGGAAGAATCCATCATATCCTTCCTGCAGGACATTACGATGAAGATGAATACAGGCACGATTACCAGCACGATCAGCGCCAACCTATATTCAACGGCAAACATCACCGCCAGCGCCCCCACTATGGTCACCGCCGAAATCAGCAAGTCCTCCGGGCCGTGGTGAGCAAGCTCGGTTATCTCAAACAGATCCCCCGTCAGGCGGTTCATCAGCTTTCCTGTCCTATTCTTGTCGAAAAAGTCAAAATCAAGCTCCTGAAAATGCAGGTACAGGTCGCGCCTTATGTCCGCCTCTACGCGGATGCCGAATTGATGACCCCAATAGGTGATGATATAGTTCATTATGGCCCTTGCGACGAATGCCGCCGTCACTATCCCCATCACCGCAAAGAATGCCCGATATGCCCTATCCGGCAGCAGGTCGTACATAACATACCTCGAAACGAGCGGAAATGCAACATCTATCGCAGCCACGAGGAATGCGCATATCATATCTATTATGAAAAGCTTTTTGTGCGCCGGAAAATACGATATGAATATCCGAAAAAGCGATTTGTCGTAGTTTTTTTCTTTTGTATTCATCCCCTATAACCTCATAAGGGCAGTCCTAAGACTGCCCCGCTTCGATTTATAATAATAAAATTATAGATATGCGATCGCTTCGATCTCTATCAAAGCGTCCTTTGGAAGCTTCGCCACCTCCACCGCCGATCTCGACGGGTATTCTCCAACAAAATACTCTGCGTAAACTTCGTTCATCTTGGCAAAATCCGCCATATTATCCATAAAGCAAGTCGTCTTTATTATTTTGTCTAATCCGCTTCCTGCTGCCTCAAGTACTGCCTTGAGGTTGCTAAAGACCTGTCTTGTCTGTTCTTCGATGCCGCCTTCTACCAAGGCTCCTGTTGCCGGATCGATAGGAATCTGTCCCGATGTAATTATGATATTTCCAAGGATATTCGCCTGAGCGTAAGGTCCGATTGCCGCAGGGGCTCTGTCTGTTGAAACTACTTTTCTCATTTTTTTCCTCCTAATCAAGCCTATATGCTCTA
The DNA here is from genome assembly GCA_963658905.1 of Bacteroidaceae bacterium. Lineage (GTDB taxonomy): Bacteria > Bacillota > Clostridia > Peptostreptococcales > Anaerovoracaceae > CAG-238. The sequence goes on along the minus strand of CAVKSD010000051.1, from coordinate 8,314 downwards.
TATTAAACCATTTTTTGCGTTAATTCAACGGATTTTTTTATTTTCTTCGTGATGATTGCGTAACAAATTATATGTGCCGCCGCAGTAATCGCCCATGTCACCGGATATGACGCGTAGACATACTCCACATGGTGAAATGCCGGAAGCTGACACACCGTCAAAATCCAGACGATACGAAGCACGCAGGCTCCAAGAAGCGAAACTATCATAGGCAGAACCGAATAGCCAAGTCCCCTTATCATTCCCGCCATGGTGTCCATGATGCCGCAGATAAAATACGGAGCGGCGATAAATACCATTCGTTTCATGCCCTCCTCCACAACAAGGGTGCTGTCCGAGTAAATTCCCAGAAGCGGTCTTCCGAATATGCAGGTAAGGTTTCCCACCACGATTCCCGTAACCGTCGCGCAGGATACCGCACAGATAAGTATCTTTCTTACCCTGTCATATCTTCCTGCCCCCACATTTTGGCTGGTAAAGGAAATTGCCGCCTGATAAAAGGCGTTCATGGCAAAATATGTAAAACATTCGATGTTGGCGGACGCCGCGCTGCCTGCCATGACATATTTTCCGTAGCTGTTGATGGAAGACTGTATAATTACGTTTGACAGGGCAAAGAGCATTCCCTGAAAGCCTGCCGGAAGTCCGATCTGCAAAATTACTTTCATTTTCTGCTTATGGATGCGCAAAAGTTTTCTTTGCAGTTTGAAAGCGTCATTTTCTCTGCTTAGACAGCGCAAGACAAGAAATGCCGAAAGGCATTGGGAAATCGAGGTGGCAGCCGCAACCCCGGCTACGTCCATCCTTAGTGAAATTACGAAGAAAAGGTTCAGCCCCACGTTTAATACCCCCGCAACCGCAAGGTACATAAGGGGTCTTGCGGTGTCGCCCTTGGCACGCAAAACCGCGCTTCCGAAATTATATATCATCATCGCAGGCATTCCCAGAAAGTAAATTCTCATATACATCGTCGAAAGGGGCAGAACCTCATCCGGTGTCCCCATCAATGCGAGTACCGGATGTGAAACAAGTATCCCGACTATTGCAAGTCCCGCGCCGCATACGAGGCTCAAGGCGATTGAGGTATGCACCGTTTCGCTGATATCCTTGTCCTTTCGAGAGCCGCAATATCTTGCCGTCAGCACGTTTGCTCCGATGGCAAGTCCCACGAAAAGATTTACCAAAAGGTTTATAAGTGACGACGTGGCTCCCACCGCTGCCAGAGAAGTTTCCCCTGCAAACCGTCCGATTACAATGATGTCCGCCGCGTTGAACAGAAGCTGCAAAATGCTCGACCCCATCAGCGGCAGCGAAAACATCAACATTTTCTTAAGCACAGGCCCGTCGGTCATGTCGATTCCGTGCTTACGTTTCTCTTTATCCCCGATTTCTTTGTTTTCCTTGTTTTCTTTGTTTTCTATTTTTTCTTCCTCTATTATTTCCATTTCTCTAAATCTCTTTTTCCACCTTTTCAAGTTTGCCTATGCCGTCCGCCCAATATCCCCATACTTCCTGAAGTAGCTTGCGTCCGGCAAACATCGCAGCTAAAGACGGATCCAGTGCCGGTGCGATTTCCACAACGTCAAATCCGATTACCGGAAGATTTGTAAAAAGCCTTTCGAGCAAGGTCAGCGCCATTCGCGGAGTCAAGCCGCCGAACTGCGGAGTGCCTGTTCCTGCCGCAAAGCCCGGATCGAGAGCGTCAATATCAAATGTAATGTAGATTTTCTTAAACTTTTTCATTCTTTCGATGCAGCAGTCCGCCACCGCCTCTATGCCTTCGCGATAGCAGTCGTAGGCAGTTTTTACCTGTATATTGTTTTCCTTATGAAATTCAAACTCATCCGGCTCAATGGAGCGAATGCCAATGAAGAACAGATTTTCAAGGGATTTTATATTCTTGAGTTCAAGGGCTCTCCTCTCGGTGTTGCCGTGGGAAAGATAATCACCCTCAAGGGCGTCGCATAAATCCATGTGGGCGTCTATATGAATGATTCCAAATTCTTCGTCAAGGGCATCGTCTATGCCTCTTTCAACAGGAATGGTAACGGAATGGTCGCCTCCCACCATTGTGAAGCGCACATTGTTTTTTACAAGTTCCCTCACATATTCCTGCACCTCGGCAAAAAGCTCGTCTCTGTCCTCATTCACAAAATCCCCCGCATCGAGGATGTCAAATTTATCGTAGTAATACAGCCGCTCGGTAGACGGTGTGGAATGTTTCGTGTTTGCACGCAGAATTTCCGGCGCTTCCGCAGCGCCTCCGCGGTAACTGACTCCGCCGTCAAAAGGGATCCCGAACAAAACCGCATCAACTTCGGTTTCTTTCCTGTCCGGTCTGTTAAGTCCACACCAGGATTGCGGATCAAGTGCATCTTTTGATTTTTTGAGCATATCTTTTCCTCCTCGTCTTTTATAAATTCCCATGGCTAGTTAAGCCTATCCGCCGGCTATATTCTACCTTTTTCGATGGACTCCGTCAATACTAAATACCGTCTTATGCTCAAAATCATTTTTTGCTTCTCGCCAAGGAAAGAATCCGACAGTTTCAGTTCTTGATATGCCGGAAAGTCTTTAGTTCCGTTGTAAAAAAACTATGAACTGAGGACGAGGAAACATCAGCTTTTTCTCATCGTGAAAATCGTGACAAAAACAGAATCCTTGTAGGTGCGGGTTATCTCCGGTTTTATATTTTTTTAGCTTATAGTAATTTGCGCCTATGAGTGCCTCTGTCGGCAGTCACGCCCGGCACACAGAAAAAAACGGCAAACAAATGTCTGCCGTTAAGTCGTCCGTCATGAAATGCGTTTCAGCTCTAAGCTTCTGTCGCAACAACTTCTTTTCCGTCATAGTAGTTGCAGTTCGGGCAAACTCTATGCGGAAGTTTCGGTTCGTGGCACTGCGGGCAAATTGCAAGTCCCGGTGCTGTTTTCTTCATATTCGGTGATCTTCTCTTGTCTCTTCTTGCTTTAGAAGTTTTTCGTTTAGGTACTGCCATATCGTAACACCTCCCTCGTGAGTATTCTCTTTATCTCAATCTTAATAATCGTCAACTATTAGAGTATATACTGAAATTACACCGTTTGTCAATAACTAATTTCGATATACGCCGCAAAAATTTGACTATTTATATTATTTGAGTCCTCTTACGATGTTGTAGGTGTCTCTTGCGATCATAAGCTCCTCGTTGGTCGGTACAAGGAGAATCTTTACTCTGGAATCGTCCATGGAGATGATAGTCTCCTTGCCTCTTACCTTGTTCTTTACAAGGTCAAGCTTGATTCCGAGGTTGCCCATCTCAGCACAGATGATTTCTCTCATGGTTACGTCGTTCTCGCCAACTCCCGCGGTAAATACGATTGCGTCTACGCCGTTCATCTCTGCGATGTAAGCGCCGATGTAGAATTTAACCTTGTGAGCGAAAACCTTAAGTGCAAGAGCTGCTCTTTCGTTACCATCTGCAACTGCTTCTTCGATATCTCTGAAGTCGCTGGATACGCCGGAAATTCCAAGCACGCCGGACTTCTTGTTAAGGATTTCGTTTGCCTTGCCCTGAGGAAGATTTTCTTTCTCTCTGATATATGTAACGATCGCCGGGTCGATGTCGCCGCATCTTGTACCCATTACAAGACCTTCAAGCGGGGTGAAGCCCATGGAAGTGTCGATACATTTGCCTCTCTTGATTGCGGATACGGACGCGCCGTTTCCAAGGTGGCAAGTGATGATCTTCATGTCATCAAGGTTTACGTTCAGCATCTGGGAAGCTCTCTCTGCAACATATTTGTGGGAGGTTCCGTGGAATCCGTATCTTCTGATTCCGTATTTTGTATAGTATTCATACGGAAGCGCATAGATGTATGATTCAGGCGGCATTGTCTGGTGGAAAGCCGTGTCGAAAACGCCAACCATCGGAGTATCCGGCATGAGTTCCTGACAAGCTGCGATACCCAAAAGATTTGGCGGGTTGTGAAGCGGAGCAAGCTCTACACATTCCTGCAGTGCCTTGATAACTTCTTCTGTGATGAGAACCGAAGATGCATATTTTTCTCCTGCGTGAACAACCCTGTGTCCTACGGCTCCAAGTTCTGCCATGGACTTGATTACGCCGTGTTCCGGATCCTGAATCGCTGCCAGAACCTGTGCGATCGCATCCTTGTGGTCTTTCATAGGAACTTCGGTTTTTACCTTGTCCTGTCCGATCTTTTCGTGACCGATAACCGAACCCTCCATGCCGATTCTTTCAACTAAGCCTTTGCAAAGCAGATTTTCGTTTGTCATATCAAGAACCTGATATTTAAGTGACGAGCTGCCGCAGTTAATTACTAAAACTTTCATTTTTTTCCTCCGTATATTAAAATTTTCAAATTGATTAACAACATAAGCAACTAATTATACACCTTAAAAGTCCATATTTCAATGGAATTTTGGCAAAATAAAGTTTAAATAAAGTTTTAACAATCCGCCCGAAAGCAATCAGTCTTGACGTGCCGCTTCTCTCTGCTTACAAATTTCTGCCCAGCTTGGAAGTGCCGCCAGTTTTTCCGCAAAATCATGCATTGCCGCAGGAATGTCTATTTTTTGCGGGCATACGGCGCTGCAGGCGCCGCAGCCGATACACGCCGACGGTTTCTTGTCTTCGGCAACCGCGTCCATTCGCATTCCGACGCCGATGTCTGCCGAGAAGCGAAGCTGATTGTACTCGGAGATAAGCTTTGGAATATCAAGCTGCATCGGGCAGCCGTCGCAGCAGTATCTGCAAGCCGTACACGGAACGGAGTCCTTCATGCCCTCTGCGATTTCCAAAACAAGTTCTCGCTCATCGGGATTCAAAGGTTTCTCCTCTGCAAAGGTTTTCACATTGTCCTGCATTTGCTCCATATCCGACATGCCGCTGAGAATCACGGTGACTCCCGGAATGCCCTGTAGAAATCGGAAGCCCCATGCCGCAACGCTCTCCCCTTGTCTTCTTGCTTTCAGCTTTTCCTCTTCCGCTTCGGAAAGTTTCGCCAGCTGTCCGCCACGAACCGGTTCCATAACCCAAATCGGGAGGTTATGCTCCTTCAAAATCCGGCATTTTTCCTCAGCCTGCTGCAAAGTCCAGTCAAGGTAATTCAGCTGAATCTGGCAAAAATCCATTTTGTCGCCGCAGTAGTCCAAAATTTCTTTGAGATTATCCGGGCTGCCGTGGGTGGAAAATCCAAGATATTTGATCCGCCCTGCCTTCTTTTCTTTCAGAAAATAGTCAAGGACGCCAAGCTTAGGGTCCTTATATGTTGCCAGAGAATTTTCGTACACATTATGCAAAAGATAAAAATCGAAGTATTCAACGCCACATTTTTTTAGCTGTTCTTCAAAAATTGTCTTTGGATCGTTATTTTTCATATGCATATGCCCCGGATATTTCGTCGCTAAATAAAAGCTTTCCCGCGGATAGCGATTCAGCGACTTTCCAACGACGGCTTCTGACTGTCCGTTCATGTACGGATATGCCGTGTCATAGTAATTGATGCCATGCTCCATTGCATAGTCGATCATCCTATCAAGTGCCGCCTCGTCAACGCCGCATGGATTTCCCTCCACGTCTTTATTTTGCGGAAGTCTCATCGTCCCAAAACCCAGTTCCGAAAGTTTGATTTCATCGAATTTCTTATAAATCATTTTACATCCTCCTTCGTTTTTCTTTTATATTCGGTTCAATTGATATCCCTGCGATAAAGATTAATCCGCAAGCCGATTCCCATATCAATAAACTCCGGCTCCTCCAATCCGTATTCGCGCATGCTCTCCATCAGCTTCGGAATTCCGCTTCCCCACGCTTCAATCATATTCATATACAGAAAGGCATGTGCCAGTGCGCGGTTTCGAATCTTTGAATAGCCCTCTTTCATTCGTTCTATCGTCACACCCGGAAGCAGTCCTCCCGGCGAGGTAATTTCCAGGCGGTCATCATAAACCGCAACCTGAATATGAGAATTTTGAAGAAAGCTGCAGTTCATTACGGCATTGATAATCAGTTCCCGTATGCTGTCCGGCGGCAGCTCGTAGATGTCCTGCCTGTAGATTCCTTCAATCCTAGCGCCCAGGCGGATATTTCGCAGTGCGAACTGAAACGCATCTTCAACCTGCTGCCAAAGCGGCCCGGTATATTCCCTTTTATCAACGAAGACGGCCCTGCTTTTTCCTTTAAACATCCCGCACTGGATTTGTGAAAGGAATTGGTCTTTTCCCTGCAGGAAAATATATCCGTTTGTCGGGTGGATGCAGCCATCCTCATCTTCTGCGAGGAGCCCCCAGCCGAGGAGCTGATTCTTCGTCAAATCCTTTACCGCAGCCTTCTGCGCTTCGGTCTTAGCATTCGCAATTGCTACCTGTTTCATCTGCCTGCATAACTCCTGTATTTCTTCCTCCGTAACAATCAGATCTCTTCGGATTACGCAATCGTAGGAGCGGCTCTCATCCTCGAAGTATTTTTTCATTCGTTCCTTTTCAATATCCTTTTTCGATTCTTTATAATAGAAATCCCGCGTATCTTCCTGCACCATGGACGCCGGGTGATAAAAATTCTTCTCAACCATATTCTGCAGCGCATTTTCCACGACACTGTTCAGACTCATGTTATTGTTCAAACCATACAATGCGGCCTCCCGATGAAGGTTCTCCGAAACCCTTACGTTAAAAGTCCCTTTATACGCCTTCTCCGGCTCTGTTCCCGCTTTATTGCAGTCTGTAAGGTATCCGTCTACCGCTTCATGAAAGTTATGAATCAAACTGCGTACATCTTCCCCTTCATATGATATGTTCTTTCTGATTCCCAAAACATTTCCGAAAAAACATTTCTTCGCTTCCGAAAACTCTACAGAGCCGATGTAATCTCTATATTTCATTGTATTTTTCATCCGAATCCCCTCCGGTGTATCGTTATTTCTCTCCGGCTGTTCTGTCTTAGTAAAATTATATCACCCGCAAAGAAAAATTGCAACTATAAATAGTTGCATTCAGATTATCCTCCGAGTCCTCCGAGTTCGTTGCTGTGACATAAAATTTTACCGATGAAGTCTTGTGCAGCCACCTCGACTGAGCGTATAAAAAAATTATGTTCAAAATTTTTTTGTTTTCATTCTCCTTTCAAAGCGTAAACATCGTAGCATTCATCACCCATTTTTTTCTTCCTGCTTCATGGATATCACAAATCTGCATTCTTCGTACTCTTTCGGATAATGTATTTGATACCATGCCTCCTGATATTGGAGCTGAGCCGACCATATTCCCTCAAATATTGAAACTAAACGGACCAAATTATTACATAATTTTTGCATTTCCGGAGGGATTTGGTAGGTGTCATATATTTGTTCCCACTCCACTTCGATATAGGTATCTTCCATCCCAAGCCTAAATACTTCATGTTTCGGAACACCATAAGACAGTAATTTGCCAGCAAGTTCTTCTTTCGTGACAAAGAACAACGGATTTGATAAATCTGAAACATATTTTGCCTTTCCGAAATTCCCATGCATGTGACAGTATAGCCGGACCAAAGTCTGAAAATCACAGACTTTCATTTCTTCAATCCCGGCAGGAGCGAGATCTGAAATATGCGGTTCCATCGGAAATTTTTCAAACGATGCTGTAAGCTCCTCTGCCATGTTTTTCAATGTTTTCTCGAGTACTTGTTCTTCATATTCATCCGGAACCGGTCCGATCCTGTTTCGCAGATTTCCGATAATTTCCGCTTTGCTGAAACTTGTAAAAAAGATTCTGCGAAAATACGGACTCTTTGCTGATTTTACGCACCGGAGTCTCTCTGAAATCGCTGAGCAAATAATTTTGTGCACCGCTGGTGCAAGCGGAACTTCAAAAAATGAGCAAATCGCCTTTTGATATTTCAGCAGATCATATCCATCTTTTTTCAGCATTTTCCCGCACCGTGGGCATTTACGGTCCGGCAGATTCACTCCGTGACCGCTCTGCTTTTCATCTAACTTTACATATCCGTCAAGGTCGCATCTGTAATAGGGCGGAAGCGGATTAATGGCAGGAAGTCCAAGCTTCTTTCTAAGCAGAAACAAAATCAATGTGCCGCTGAACGGACTTATATACAGCTCTTCTGTATAGCCCTTTTGACGGGCTGTTTCCAAACTCTCATACGGATCTGCTCATTGATTGCCATATCACATGCAAGATTCCATCGTGCTTCGGTTGGCGGTGTATGTCAAGGGCAAGAACGCAAAGAAATATGTCTTATAAGTTCATTATATTAGCTTAAATAAATCATCTATTCTGCACATTCATAATTTCAGAAAATTCCGACAAGGCA
>CAVKSD010000050.1:0-13483 GCA_963658905.1 Bacteroidaceae bacterium | reverse complement strand
GCCAAGTATTGAATTTTCAAGGTGCATAGCTAATTTTTATGTGCGAAGTTTGAGTAAATAAAAAAAGCCACTTAAAGTGGCCGCTGGGAAAGTGATGCGATGACAAATTTCAAAGCCCCTTTGAGGGGTCAGCAAGAACTGACCCTTCTAGGGTCTGAGAAAACCACTAGTTCACTAGTGGTTTTTATTTTTAGTTCTCAAATGGTTTACATACTATAACGGCTTTCAGATATGTTTCCGGGTTGCCATTCAGGATTAAGTCCGCATAAGCGAGCGGGTCGTTGTAGATTAGATAATCAAGCTCCAAACGCTCATACATATTGTCGGCTGTAAGGTTTTCTACGGCGGTACAGTCAATAGCGATTTCCGTACCGTCAACGAATTTGAGTTCTATACAGCCGCTGTCCATGTTATACTCACAAGATACCATCCCATTCATGTCAAATACCTCCTAAAATCATTCCAATACTGCTGGTGGTATAATTTATCGACTGCGGAATTTTGTTTTCCAAAACAGGGGTAGTTACTCCTGTTTTGAACCGCAGAACGCGAGACAGAAGGACGGATGACTATAAAATGATATCTTCGATGAACAAAAGAAAACCGAACCCTTGACCGATTGGTCTAAGGTTCGGATAATCTTTTAATGGTGGATCATCAGGGGCTCGAACCCTGGACACCCTGATTAAGAGTCAGGTGCTCTGCCAGCTGAGCTAATGATCCATATTCAGTTTGGCCGGATGATTGGCACATTTGATATAATAGCATTTCAGAAAGGGTTTGTCAATATAAAAAATGACTTTTCTTGATTTTTTCAAAAAATTTCTTTTTATAGTTTGCAGGAAAACGCGCAAAATAAAAGCAAAAGGAGGGGTTAAAATGAAAGAGAAAAATTGCAACGAAAAGTCCGAAAACAGAAACGAAAAAGGACGAAAGAACCAAAAAAGTCAGAAAAATGAAAGAAACAATAGCTGCGACAAGCAGGCTGACGAAAAAAGATATTAAAAAACACTAAATTATACGGATTAGGGTGGCATAACCACCCTTTTTCTGTTTGCATTTAATGCCATTTTAGTATATAATATAGTGGACTACATATTTGCACGAAAAAACAGGGAAAAGGGCGGAATAATGGTGGATGAAATAAAAGAAATTTTTTTGACAATCGAACAGTTTTGCGTCGGCAATTGGATGGTGATTTTGTCCTGCGCCACAGTTCTTGCGCTGCTTTTGGCAATCATTTGCCTTGTAAAGATATCCGGAGAAAAACGCTCCGGCAGCGGGTGGAACGATGTGGAAGATATGAAACTCAACTTTAACATAGAAAAAGCGGAAGTTAACGTTGCCAACCTTAACAAAGAATTTGAGGACAAACTTGCAAGAGAGTCCGCTGCCCAGGAGAGCCGGGAAGAAACAGAGCCGGCGGTAGTCGGCGATTCGGTAGCTCCGGTTGTGATTGAAAAACTGATTCCGATAGAACCCGCGAAAATAGATTCCGAGGAGTTTTGCAGAAGCAAGTCCGGAAGAGTTTATTCCGAAGAAGAAATCCGGAAACGGATAAAGGATTGACGGAAGATAATAAGAAGATATAAAAGAAACTATAACTGACGGCAGACAGAGCAGGCAGAAAGGTCGGAGACGAAATTTGAGTTGCGGAGGCAGAGAGAATATGTTTTGTACCAAGTGCGGAAAAGAATTGTATGAAGGGGACAGATTTTGCGCGTTTTGCGGCGCGGAGGTGAGAAACCGAATTGCATCAAAGAACGACGAGGTTGTTTTCAATCCGCCTTTTAAAATTGAGGCCCAGAAAAAGACAGAAGAAATTTTGAAGGCTGTGGAGGAGCGAAAAGAGGAAGCGGCAAGAAAAGAAACCGTCGCTTTCAACTGGAATTTAGAGGGTTTTCCTGCGGCGCAACCAAAGAAAACCGAGGATGTTGACTTTAATTGGGATAGCGTTCTTGAAAGAAAAAACAAGAACCGGCCTCAGCCGAGGTACACGGAGCAGGAGTCCATCGAGAGAACTTTTGAGAGGACTCTTGAGCAAACGCCTGCCGTTTCTGCGCCGGAAATTTCGCAGGAGCCTGTGAAACTGCAATTTGAAATCCCCCGGCAGCCTGCCATGACGCCGAAATTTGAGATCCCGCAGCAGCAGGCAGACGAAGAAGATGAAATGTCGGTGGAGGAACTGGAAAGACAGATTTTCGGGGACAGCAAAGGAACCGAAGACGACAGATTTTTCACCTTTAATCAGAAAAATAACGAATTTCAGAAGCTTCTGGACAAGGAAAAGGAGCGGGTACAGAACTTAGAGGATGAATACAACAGGCAGTTTGCCGAAATGGATTATACATGGGTGCCGGAGGTATTTCCTGCAAAACGCATGAGCGGGCAAAGAAAGAAACCGAAAGAAGAACCAAAGGCAGAACCGAAATCAGAACCTAAAAAAGAGACGGAAGACGCGACAGATACGGTACTTATCGGAGTTACCCAGCCAGTTACCCCTAACACGGTAGACTTTACGGTAGAAAGCCTTTCGCCCCGCGAGGCGCCACAGGAAAAAAGCGACCTATCGGTGTTGCCCAAAAGCACACCATCGAAAAACAGACCCACGGGAGGCGGCTCAAAAAATGCCGCGCCCTCGGAAAGTACCAAAAGCGTCAAAATCACCGGGAGTACCGAAAACACTGGGAGCACCGAAAATCCCGAAAGCGCCCCCGCAGAAAATGCGGCGTCGGGAAACGACAAGCTCAGATATTCAGACATTTTTCCCAGAGTTGACGCTAAAAGCGATAGCGGCAGCGTCGCTGGCAATGATTATAATGAGAACTACGAAGAACCGGTAAAAAAACGCACAGCCCTCAAGGTATTGGTTACAATTTTAATCATCGCCTTGGTAATCGAAGCTGCGATTCTTGCCATAAAGTTTTTCGCACCCGAAAGCAAGGCGTCGGAAATGGTAGACAACGCCATGTTCAAGGTTGCAGACCTGTTTACCGGAAAGTCGGGAAATTCCGGAGATAATGGTGAGGACATTCAGAGCGAAGATGAAAACCTCATGGCTGCATATATGGCAAACATTGTTACGGAAAAATCCGCGGATGTAAAAACCATCGGCTCCGTAATATATAATCCGGAATTGGTCTATGATAAGAACAAAACCTATTCCTTTGAGGAAATATCCACGGCGGACGAGTTCGTTGACGGGCAGTGGGAGGAAACAAACGCAACCTACGGGGAAAGACTGATGGAAGCGGTGATAAAAAACTACGACGGGTGGCTTTCCACAAACACGGATGAGAGTCTTGTGGGAATAAACACTCTGGAGATTGGCGAAACAAAAACCGGGCAAAGCGGATTTTACACCCTGTGCAAAGTCACATTTGCGAAAGCCGACGGTTCCGAGATCTCAACGGTTCAGACGGTATACACCGTTATTTCCGGCGAGTTGATGGTGATAAATGAAATCAAGGAGGAGAGTTTATAATGGAAAAACTAGAAAAGAAGATCAGTATAATCATCCTGATTGTAGTGGTGGTTGCATCGCTCTTTCTGGCGCTTGTAGGATTTATATCTGACTTCATGTGGTTCAAAGAGATGGGTTATGTTGCGGTATTCTTTACCCAACTCGTAACTCAGCTGAAGGTCGGTATACCGACTTTCATCGTGGTGACGGGGCTTGTGATGCTTTACCTGCGGCACCTCAAAAAGAGCTACTTCGCAAAGATTGCGTCTTCGGAAGCAACGGACATGAAGAAACTCGGCCGCACTACAAACTGGCTTGCGATAATTTTCGGAGCCGTTGCCACGGCAATGTCGGTTACCGGACTGTGGTTTGAAATACTCAAATTTGCCAACAGTACAGATTTTGACATCAAAGACCCGCTGTTCAATCTGGATATTTCGTTCTACCTGTTTAAACTGGAATTTCTCAGCCAGCTGAACGAAATTTTGATCGGCGTTATCGTGGGCTTCATAATTCTTACCATTATATATTACATCATTCTTATGACGGTAAGAACCCCTGACGTGTTCAAGGAAGAACCTGCTCAGGACGCCAATATGGGCTACGATGACGAACGCTACACCGGAAACGCCAATCCTTTCGGCGGAAACCCTTTCGGTAGCAATCCTTTTGGCGGTGGCAATGCGCAGCAGACGGCACAGGATCCTTTCGCAAAGATCTTTGAGGCGCTTACCGGCAAAAAGGTCAAGGCAAGACCAATAAGGACAAAAAGGCAATTTGACGACGGAAACTTCAAGCAGCTTATGAAAATCGCTTCGGGCAAAATCACAATACTGGGATTTATTTTCTTCATCATGCTTGCGATCAACTTCTTCCTTCGTCAGTTCGATCTGCTTCACGCCCACACCGGCGCAGTTTACGGGGCAGGCTTTACGGACGTGAACGTCACCCTTTGGATGTACAGAGTTTTATGCGTCCTGTCGATTTTGTCGGCAATCATGTTCATCGTGCAGATGGGAAGAAAAAAATACAAGAGTCTCCTTACGGTTCCTGTAATTATGATAGTCGTAGGGCTTGTAGGCACAGGCGCGGGAATGCTCATTCAGAATTTTGTGGTATCTCCTGACGAAATCAACAAGGAGAGCCAGTATCTTGAAAGAAATATTCAATATACCCAGCTTGCCTATCAGCTTGACGATGTTGATGTAAAGGCATTTGCGGCGGATAATACCCTTACCGCTTCGGATATCAACGACAATGTGGAGACGATAAATAACATCCGAATCAACGACTTCGATCCGGCGCAGCAATTCTATAACCAAACCCAGAGTATCCGTCAGTACTATACATTTAATGACGTGGACGTTGACAGATACATGATCAATGGAAAGTATACACAGACTTTCCTGACTGCTCGTGAAATCGACGAAAATAAGATCGACAGTTCATGGCTGAACAGACATCTGAAATATACCCACGGCTACGGCGCGACCCTGTCACGAGTTGACAAGGTTACAAGCAGCGGTCAGCCGGACGTGCTTATCGGAAACATTCCGCCGGAGTCAGAGGTTGACGAAATCGAGATCACCAGACCTGAAATTTACTTCGGAGAGCTTTCCAACGAATATATCGTTGTAAATACCGACGAAAAGGAGTTCGACTATCCGGACGGAGACAGCAACAAGTATACCACATACGAGGGCAAGGCGGGCATCAAACTCAACCTCTTTAACAGAGTGCTTTTCTCGATCAAGGAAGGCAGCTTGAAGCTTCTGGTTTCCTCCAACATCGACAGCGACTCGAAGATCATCATTTACAGAAATGTAATGGAAAGAGTGCAGAAGATCATGCCGAAGTTAGCTTACGAGGCAGACCCTTATCTGGTAACGGTGGACGGCAAGCTTTATTGGATGGTGGACGCATATACCATGAGCTCCTACTATCCGTATTCCGAGCCGATTGACGGCAACACCGGCAGCACCAACTATATCAGAAACTCCGTAAAGGTTGTAGTTGACGCATACAACGGCGATACCAATTTCTACATTGTAGACGAGGAAGACCCAATTGCGGCGACATATCAGAAGATTTATCCGACACTTTTCAAGGACTTTGACGAGATGCCGGAGGGGCTCAAATCCCATATCAGATATCCAAACTACCTGTTCGGAATTCAGGCGAGCGTCTACGCAAAATATCATATGGAAGATGTGAACGTATTCTATCTGAGAGAAGATATGTGGGACATCGCATACGAAATTTATGGAATGGAAAAGACCCAGATGACGCCGAACTACTATATTGCAAAGCTTCCGGGAGAGGAAAGTGCGGAGTTCTTCAACTCGATTCCGTTCACACCGAGGTCGAAGCAGAATATGACGGCGCTGATGGTAGCACGAAACGACGGTGACAACTACGGACAGCTTGTGCTTTATCAATTCCCGAAGTCCAGGACGATTTACGGGCCTGAGCAGATAGAAGCGCAGATCGACCAGAATACCGAAATTTCCAAGGAATTTTCACTTTGGACTTCCGCAGGAACCACCTACAGACGAGGAAATATGTTCATCATTCCGATCAACACTTCCATCCTCTATGTAGAGCCTGTATATTTGGAGGCCACGAACTCCAGTATTCCGGAAGTAAAGAGAATCATCGTGGCATATAATGACAAGATAGCATACGAAGAAACCCTTGCGGATTGTTTGACTTCGCTGTTCGGAAGCAAGGCTCAGAACGGCGTAAGCGGCAGCGAAACCACCCAGACCGGTTCGGATACAAAGAGTGACAGTAGCACCGAAAGCATGAGCATAAGAGAGATTGCAGAACTTGTGCAGGATTGTTACACCAAGGCTCAGAACGCACAGCAAAACGGCGACTGGGCGAAATACGGCGAATACCTCGACCAGATGGAAGAGTATTTGAACGAGCTTACTAAATAATGTTACTAAAATAAAAAAATATATAAAAAGGAGGTAAAATTATGCTGGATTTTGATTTAAACAAAATGCTGTTTAATATCCCAAAGGAGCTGCATAACAAAGAAAAACTGACAACGATATTAAAGGAGCATCCGGAAGTCCAATTTGTGTCTTACGCAGGACTTGACATGGTCGGCAACGATACAGACGAGAGAATCCCTGTAAGACTTTTCATGGAAGATATGGATGCAATGCTGGCACATGGAGTGCAAACTGACGGTTCCAGTGTAAATTTGCCTAAAATTGCAGAGCTTAACAACGCAAAGGTTGATATGATACCGGATTTTTCGGTTAACTGGTATATTGACTACAATTTTGACAATATAGACAGAGAAACCGGACTTCCGGTGGGAACCTTGCGGATACCTGCGTTTCTAATCCACAATGACCGGACGGAAGTAGGTTCCAGAGTGATTCTCAGGGATGCTGTTTCCAAATTCAAGGAAGAACTCATGTCTCTCCTTGCGGCGAATCCGTATGTTTTTGAATACATCGACGGTGCAAGCAGCGTGGAAGACATCGAGGAAATCAGGATTACCAGTGCTACAGAGCTTGAATTTTGGGTAAAAACACCGGACGACAAGGCAGACAGAGAACAGCTTTCAACCTCTCAGGAACTGAAAGAACAGTACTGGAAGCGAACCTACGGGCCTGTAAGAACGGCTCTTGAAAAGAGCATTGAGATTCTCAACTGCTACGGCATCGACATGGAAATGGGCCACAAGGAGGTGGGCGGAGTAAAATCCAAGATAACCAGTTCCGGAAACCACGACCACATTATGGAGCAGCTGGAAATTGACTGGAAATATTCAGACGCAATGCAGGCTTGCGACAACGAAAAATTAGTAAAATATGTTGTGAGAGATGTTTTCAACCAGTTCGGGCTTAACACCAGCTTCATGGCAAAACCTATTGAGGGAGTTGCCGGAAACGGTGAACATACCCACATCGGAGTCTGCGCAAAGCTGAAAAACGGCAAGATGACAAACCTTTTCTCGCCGGAAAAGATGAAGGAAGATTTCCTTACACCAATAGGCTTCGGAGCGTTGATGGGATTCCTGAAAAACTACGAGGTAATCAATCCTTTCGTAAGTTCCACCAACGATTCCCTGAACAGGCTGAAACCGGGCTACGAGGCTCCGGTCTGCATCGTCACGTCTTTGGGACATTCACCGGAGGAGCCGTCCAGAAACCGTACCGTTCTGATAGGACTGGTGCGGGATTCTTCAAACGCCATGGCGACGAGATTTGAACTTAGAGCGCCTAACCCTAAGACAAATACATATCTTGTTTTGGCGGTGGCGTATATGGCGATGATAGACGGAATCAGGGCTGCACTCGAAGCGGGAAAATCCGCAAAAGAGCTTGAAGCTTCACTTTCCAAGAAATGCGGAGAAGAAGATTTTTATCTTGAAACAGGCAGAGAGTACAGAAGCGAAAAGGATGTTTTCGAAGACTTCACCGAGGATGAGCGTGCAGAACTTTTCGGCAAGGCGCCTCAGACCGTTTGGGAAAACCTCAAAGGCTTTTCCAAGTATCCGGAAAAGACAAAGGTTATCATGGGAGACGGCGTGATTTCCCCTGTTTCGCTGGAATCCTACGAGCAGTCGATTCTCAGCCAGTGGAAGACGGAGCTGCACAACAGACTCATTCCGAATCACATGACATTTGTAAGAGAGTGCAAGAAGCTTCACGGCGAGGATGCCACGGACTACGATCTGGAAAACTGGGCTGAGGTAGACCGTATGAGACACTATATCGCAAAGGATTCGCTCCACGACAGGTCACTGCTTACCCGTGCAAGGGAGGCTCTCGACAACGGCGAATACGATTTGGCGTCGGAACTGCAGGTTGAACTGTCACAGAAAATCGAGCAGCTCAGAAAACTGTATTTGATTTATAAACGTAACTTGTTTTAATTAACATATTTATAAGGAGCAGACAGAAATGTTAGACATTAAGAGAATCAGAGAAGACTACGAGGGCGTCAAAGCCGGCGTAGAGAGAAGAACAAAGGGCAGCTTCGGCATCGAGAAGATTCCGGCTCTGGACGAAAAGAGACGGGCAGTTCTGGCAGAAGTTGAGGCTATGAAGAACAAACAGAACACGGTTTCCAAGGAAATTCCGAAGATGAAGAAGGCAGGGGAAGATACCACCGCTATCATGGCTGAGATGAAGGAGCTTTCCGAGAAAATCAAGGTTTTGGACGCAGAGGTGTCCCAGCTTGATGCGGACATCAAGGACGCACTCCTGAACGTTCCAAACATTCCGGCGGACTTCGTGCAGGTGGGCGAGGACGATAGCGCAAATGTTGAAATCAGAAAGTTCAAAGAGCCTACAAAGTTTGACTTTGAGCCAAAGGCACACTGGGACATCGGCACGGATTTAGACATTCTTGACTGGGAGAGAGCCGCAAAGATTTCCGGCACCAGATTCACGGTATACAAGGGACTTGGCGCAAGACTGGAAAGAGCGATCATGTGCTTCATGCTGGATCTGCACACGCTGGATCAGGACTACACCGAAATTTTGCCGCCTTTCATGGTAAACCGGGCTGCAATGACGGGAACAGGTCAGCTTCCTAAGTTTGAAGAGGACATGTTCTACGTGCCGCAAAAGGACTTCTTCCTCATTCCGACGGCAGAGGTTCCGGTAACGAATTTATTGGCACAGGAAATTATTCCGGAGGATCAGCTTCCGATTCACTATACGGCTTACACCCCTTGCTTCAGAGCAGAGGCAGGCTCTGCGGGTCGCGACACCAGAGGTCTTATCCGCCAGCACCAGTTCAACAAGGTTGAGCTTGTAAAGTTCTGCAAACCGGAAGATTCATGGAATGAGCTTGAAACTTTGACCGCAGACGCAGAGGAGGTTTTGAAGATTCTGGACATTCCGTACAGAGTTGTGAGACTTTCCACCGGCGACCTCGGTTTCTCCTCGGCTTGCACCTACGACATCGAAGTTTGGATGCCGTCCTATGGCCGATATGTTGAGATTTCCTCATGTTCGAACTTCCTCGACTATCAGGCAAGACGTGCGAATATTCGTTTCAGACGTGAGGGCGGAAAGCCTGAATTTCTGCATACCCTCAACGGCTCCGGTCTTGCAATCGGCCGCACCACTGCGGCGGTTCTGGAAAACTACCAGCAGCAAGACGGCAGCGTAAAGATTCCGGAAGCCCTGAGAAAATACATGGGCGGCGCAGAGGCCATCACAAAATAAATTATGGCAAAACAAAAAGGAGCTTCGGCTCCTTTTTTTGAATGCATTCGTTGCGAGAATTTCGACAGATTTTGTCCTATAACCTCAGATTTTTCGCAAGACACGAGGATGTATCATTCGAAATCTTTCGGATACTCTACGCGATAAAGCTTGCAAGAAATAGCGGCAGCACGCCTTGGGAATACTGGCAGAGGGAGTAGCTGCCCCCGGAGATGCACCAGTCGTACATCAGCCCCCGCTCCAGCATCGCATAGGCTTTGGCGATGTCATTGACGGAAAACTCCTCCTTGAACACCCCCTGCTCCTTGCCCTCGCTTACGATCTGCCGAATCATCTTATAATATGTACGGTTTGGGTTCATCATGTGCTTTTCGCCGCTGGTGATGAGCTGGGTGGCAAAAAGCTGGCTGAGAAGATCCACAGATACGGTGTTATCTATCATCAGGAAAAGCTCTTGATTCATAAAAATAAGCTTTTCCATAGGAGATAGGGATGCGTCCATGGTTTCCGCAAGCTCGTCGTATTTTTCGTCAAAGAGATAGGAAAGGGACGACAGCAGTGCGTCTTTTCCGTCAAAATAGTGATAAAAGGAGCCTCTGGAAGTACCGGAGGCTTCGACTATTTCCTCCACAGTGGTGTCGTCGTAGCCCTGCTTGTAAAAAAGCTGCCATGCGGCGGATACGATTTTTCCCTTTGTGTTGCGTGAATTTTTCTTCTTCATATGTATTTTCCCCTGATTTTTTTAAAAAATTTAATATTTATTTTTGATTTAGTTTTTTGTATAGAATATAGTATAGACTATAACGCTTGAAAAATCAATATAAACATGCCAAAAAACCTTGCAAAATACAGAAAAATGTATAGACATTATTCTGTGTTTCATTCTTGTTTAAAATGTGCTACAATGCTTGCATATTGCAGAAACGAGGGAAAAGAAATGAGTTTTCAGTTAGCAAAATATGTAGAACCGGATTTTTCACAGGAGATGTTTGCGAAAGCGCCTGACGCGACGCTGGTGAAAGCGCCTTGCGCAAAGGCTGCACCGAAAGGATTTCACGCCACGTCGATTTTTCCGGAATATTTTAAGATAGAGGGCAAATGGTATTTGGCAGAGGACAGCAGGATGGACGCGGTTCCCATCTGGGACGGCGAGAAAATCAGGGTTGTGGAGTTCCGCAATATCAAAGAGGGCGACATGGTGGTGATCGGCAGAACCGAGGACGCCAGCGAGGGGATTTACGTTCACGACAACTGCTGGAAAAGGGCAGATGAAGAGGATGACGCGAAGAACACCTTTGCTTTCCGTCAGTCCAGAAGCCGCGAAACCTCTTTTACACAGGACTACAAGGATCTGGTGGAATTGCTGAGATACGAAAAGGAGCATAACGGCTATGTCGTTTGGGTTCTTGGCCCTGCTTGTAGCTTCGATGTGGAGGCGCGGCGTGTAATGGGAGAGCTTATCGCAAAGGGCTATTGTCAGGCGCTTCTTGCGGGCAACGCTCTTGCGACCCACGATCTTGAGGGCGGATACCTCGGAACGGCGCTGGGCTGCGACATAGAAAACCAGAAACTGCATTTTATGGGGCATTACAATCATCTCGATACCATAAATGCCATCAACACTTATGGCTCGATTCCGGCGTTCATCGAAGGCGAGGGCATAAACAGCGGCATCATCTATAACTGCGTAAAGCACAATGTTCCTTTCGTGCTGAACGGCTCCATTCGGGATGACGGCCCGCTGCCGGAGGTCTACGAGCATACATACGAGGGGCAGGACACCATTCGCTCCCATGTGCGCAGGGCAACCACGGTAATCGGCATGGCGACGGTGCTTCACACGATTGCTACCGGAAACATGACTCCGACATATAGGGTTCTTGCGGATGGGACTATAAGGCCGGTGCATTTCTACATGGTAGACACATCGGAATTTGCCGCAAACAAGCTGGGCGACAGAGGCAGCCTTTCGGCAAAGGGAATCGTGACCAATGTACAGGACTTCATGCGAAACATCAGCGCAGGACTTGGAATTTAGAGCAAAATGCGCAAATATAACTAAAATATAAGGCAAGGAATAGGAGGGATTGCAAATGATAAATGCAGAAATAATAGCATTTTTAGGCTATTTCATAATATTATTTTTCGTAGCGATGATATTCTTTTTCAACGGCGGAAACAGGAACCAGGAGGACTATTTCCTCGGCGGCCGTTCCATGGGTCCGTGGGTAACGGCTATGTCGGCGCAGGCTTCGGATATGTCCGCGTGGCTTCTCATGGGGCTTCCGGGGTCGATCATGGCTTTCGGCTTCGGTCAGATGTGGATAGGAATCGGGCTTGCGCTGGGTACGGCGGCTAACTGGATTTTCTGCGCAAAGAGACTCAGAAAGTTCTCAAAGGTAGCGGGAGACGCAATTACCGTTCCGCAGTACCTCTCGAATCGTTTTGCCACGAAATCCAAGGCGCTACAAGTTATCTGCGCAGTGATTTTCCTCGTGTGCTTTACGGTATATGTTGCGTCTGCTTTCGTCGCAGGGGCGTCGGTTTTCCAGATGATATTCCCGGCAGTTTCGGAAAGAGTGGGGATGCTGCTCTGCGCATTAATCATCATAGGATATACCTTCCTCGGAGGCTTCAAGGCGGTTTGCTGGACAGACTTTTTTCAGGGGATTTTGATGCTTATTGCGCTTCTTGCAATTCCTATCGTGGTGGTGCTTACTCAGGAAATCGACACTACGGCGCTTTCTGCGATATATCAATATACGGACGCTTCCGGAGAAATCGTGACCTGCGACTTCGGGTCGGGGCTGTTCTCGGCTGACTGGAAAGATATCGTAAGCGGTCTGGGCTGGGGTCTTGGCTACTTCGGAATGCCGCACATAATAGTAAGATTTATGTCCATCGAAAAACCGTCGATGATAAAAAAATCCGCCATCGTTGCAATCGTTTGGGTTGTTTTGGCGCTGGCGGCGGCTTGCCTAGTTGCCTATTTCGGCAGAATCTTCGTAGGCGAGGAGCTGCTGACTCAGGGCTTGCAAAAAACCGTTTTCATGGCAATGTCGAGAAAATTCTTCTTCCCGCTTGCCTCCGGACTTCTGCTGGCGGCAATCATGGCAGCTTGCATTTCCACGGCGGATTCGCAGCTATTGGTTGCATCGAGTTCTTTCACGGCGGATATTTATCAGCCGATTATCAGAAAGAACGCTTCGGAGCGTGAGGTGCTTTGGATCGGAAGAATCGTCGTTGTGCTGGTTGCACTCATCGCCTTTGCCATGGCGACCTCCAAGGGTTCCGGGGCGCAGGCTATCATGAACCTTGTGGAAAACGCATGGGGCTGTTTCGGAGCAGCATTCGGGCCTACGATACTACTTTCGCTGTTCTGGCGGAGATTTAACTATGCGGGAGCTGTTGCGGGGGTTGTAACCGGAGCACTGGTTGACGGACTGTGGCTCGCATTTCTGTCGGGCAGCACTGGGATCTATGAGATAATTCCGGGATTCATCTGCTCAATGCTTGCGGCGGTGGTGGTTTCAAAGCTCACCGCAGAGCCGACGAAAGAAGTGACGGATATATTCGATAGGGCTAGCAAGGCCGACTTCGACGAATAAAAAAATGCTTGTTAAAATCGCCTGTGGCGGTGCCCGCTGCGGCGTTCTGCGGTACTCATGTACTTCATGTACACTCCGTTCCGTACGCCTTGCCACCTAGCCACAGACGATTTTTCCTGCGCATTTGTGAAACTGGAGACTGAAACGCCTGTGGCGTTGCCCGCTGCGGCGTTCTGCGGTACTCATGTACTTCATGTACACTCCGTTCC
>CAVKSD010000049.1:0-13944 GCA_963658905.1 Bacteroidaceae bacterium | reverse complement strand
AAAGCCGCGTGATTTCCTCTGCGCTCGGCATCGCTTTTTTCTCGCTTTTCATAAAATTCCTCCTTTTGGGTTTTCGATACGCCTCGGAGGTTAAGGATAGGAACCGGAGCTAAACTACAAATACTGGTGGGTTTGCGAGGCATATGACTAAGTTTTCGTATATTGTATAATTTTTGCAAGCAAAAAGCAAGCGTTTTAGTCAATTTGTGCCAAAAGAAATTTTGACAAAATTCTTCACAGAGTGAAAAGAAAAGCAGTCAACCGGCTAAAATATCATTAGCCGGCATGACTGCTTTGCGTTTGCCTTCGGTATTGATGGTTCACGCTAAATATTTGTTTCAAAATCCGTTGCCTCTTATTTATGCTATCCTTTGTTTTGGTCGATTCCGCAGCGAACATCGCTCGTGCCCAAAATGACAATGTCATTGGGCTTTGCGGTGGTCGCGGTGGTCGCGATGGTCGCTGCGTTCGTCTCGGTTTCGCCCGCAAGGCCCGCCATCGGCATCATCGCAAATGCAACGAGCAAAACAAGTGCCAGTGCCAATACTCTTTTGTTGTTCACTTTCTTTTGCTTTTTGTCGTTTTTGCGTTACGAAATCGTCCGGTAGGAAATATTTGACCAGTCGGTGTAATAATATTTTCCGCCCAGATATTTATACCCGCGGACTTTGTAATAATAGGTTTTTCCCTTGGTAAGTCCGGAAGTATTCGTGAAAGTCTGCTTGCTTGTGGTAAAGCACTTCTTGTATCCGCTGCTTCTCTTTTGTGATTTATAAATTTGGTACTTCAAATCGTCGATTTCCTGAGAAAGAGTCCAGCTCAGTTTCACCTTTCGTGTGCTTCCGCTCTTTTTGAGGACGGAGCTTGCCTTGATTTCCACCGATTTTACGGCAATAATCTGGTTTTGAAGTTCGATTTTTTCCCTCAGAGCTGCCATTTCCTCCGAGTAGTTTTTTATCTTTTCCGTCACTCCGGCTTCGATTTCCGCGTCGATCTTGCTCTGTCTCGCCAGCTTGATATAGTCGATTCTGCCGGCTTTGTCAGCGTAGGTTTCCGAAATCTTGCCTTTCAGGTTCTTTGTTATATACTGATACAGCGCTTGATTGTCCGTGGTGATGTTGCTGACTTTTTTGCTGACATCTTCAAACATTGTATAGCCTGTGGCTCCTGTGAGGAAAGCCTCCGTAGCCGCTACGGTGTAGTCCCCCATCAAATCAAGCTCCTTGCCTCCTACCATCACGTTGGTTATCCGATATTCCTTTTTTACTCCGGTAAAATTCCCCTTGCCGTCAACCGTTACCGAGGATTTAACCGTTTCCTGAATGTCGAAGCTGATTCCGGACACCTGAAGAAAGCCCTCGTTGTTGGCAGGGAAAAGCCTTGCCGCCATTTCAAGGGCGTCGAGAATTTCTCCGCCGGACACCGTAAACATACTGATACTCGCGTTTGCGGGCATTACCTTTTCAATATCCCCGTAGCTTATATCTCCCGCCGTGATTTCGCCCTCTATTTCTGAGGCCTCCACAAGAGCAATATCCGCCCCCGTAACCGCCCGATATGCGTCGGCGCACAGATCTCCGAGGTTCGTTTCCGAGCTTCCCACAGTTCTGACACCGTTTGAATCCGCCGATTTCAGCATTACCTCAGAGGTTGCGATGGTTTCTTTTAGACCTGCAGCGTATTTCTGTTTGAGGCTTTCAATGGCGTTGGTAGTTTTGATATATCTGTAGGCGTAGTTACTCACAAGCTGTGATGATATGTTTTTGCCCGGAGTAATCGTAAGAACTCCTATGTTTTTCAGTCCGGAGCCTGCGGATGTTATGAGTACGGTGTTTCCGTCCTTGTCCTTGACCCGCTGACCCACTATTGATGAGTGGGAATTTCCTGCGATAAAGGCGTTGATTCCCGTGGTGTTTGCAATGACGCTTTTAGGTGTGTACGCCGAGTCTCCCGTCGAATCCAGGTGTCCGACCGCAATTACGTAGTCTGCCCCGTCCTTCTTCGCCATGTCTACCGCGTACTGGACAATGCTGTAAAGATATTTGCCCTCGCCGCCGTATATGAAATTATACTTGCAGGAGCCGTTGCTCTCGGTAAAGTTTGTTGTGGATTTGCTTATGGTCGCCGGGTCGCTTATTCCCACATAAGCCACCTTTGTATCCCCGTAGGTCACGATTTCGTATGGATTAAATGCGGTTTCCCAGGTTTCGATATTTGTAAAATTGCAGCTGACATATTTGAAGTTTGCCATAGGCGCCAGTTCGTCGAGCAGCGTGTTTACTCCGAAATCAAAGTCGTGTACCCCCGGAACTGCGATTCCGTAGCCCACCTCGTTCATGGCTTCCACTGCAAACTTCCCCTTTGAAGCGTTTGCAAGGGCGGTGCCTGAAAGGGCGTCGCCGGCGTCAACAATCTCCAGATACTTGCTTTTCGCCTGTCTCTCGTTTGCGTAGGCTCTTAGCCCTGCCAGCGTAATGTTTGCGTCTACTCCGCCGTGGATATCTCCGGTATAGAGAATCACGATATCGTTTGAAACGTCCTCTGCTCCATACGCCGCGGTGGGTATCATGGTCACCGCAAGGCACAGCGCAAGCAAAATGCTCATCATTGCTTTTTTCTTAATCATTCCCCTGTCTCCTTGTTTATCTCATTGTTTCTCTAATCAAAATACTCTAAATATTCTTTATATTCTTTCTTTTGCGCTCGTCATGTTTGTTGCGATTTCCGCTCCGATGCGGGCGTTGTTCAGCACAAGTTTGATGTTTGCTTCGAGGCTGCTTCCCTCGGTAAGATCTTTTACCTTGCTGAGAAGAAACGGAGTTATTCTCTTGCCCTTTACCCCCTGTTTTTCGCACTCTGCGAGGGCTTCTTTAATTACCCCGTCCATTTTTTCGTATGGAATTTCGTCTTCTTCCGGCACCGGACAGGCAATCAGCATTCCCCCTCTGAGCCCAAGAGCCTCCTTTGCCCGAAGCATTTCCGCCACGTCTTTCGCTTCGTCGATTCTGCACTCTGCGGCAAATCCGCTGCGTCTGCTATAAAATGCCGGGAACTCGTCCGCCCCGAAGGTAACGACGGGAACTCCCGCGGTTTCCAGATATTCCAGTGTAGCGCCGATGTCCAGAATGGACTTTACTCCTGCGCAGACCACCGCAACGTCCGTCATCTTCAGTTCTTCAAGGTCGGCAGAAATGTCAAAGCTCTCGCCTGCGCCTCTATGCACGCCGCCGATTCCCCCGGTGACAAAAAGTTTGATTCCCGCCATGCTCGCCGCGATCATTGTTCCCGCAACTGTGGTGGCTCCGTCAAGTTTTTTCGCTATTACCAGCGGAAAATCCCTGCGGCTTACTTTCATTACATTGTCAGCGGTTCCTAAATATTCTATTTCTTCCTTTGTCAGACCAATTTTGATTCTTCCGTCTATAATCGCGATGGTCGCCGGAACCGCGCCGCCCTCTTTTATTACCTCTTCAACCTTAATAGCCGTCTCCACGTTTTTCGGATATGGCATACCGTGGGCAATTATGGTGGACTCCAGCGCTACCACGGGTTTTCCCGCTTTAAGAGCTTCCGTTACCTCAGGTTTGATGTCCAAATAGTTACTATACATTTTGATTCGTCCTCCTTTTGATGTCCTCAATATTTATTTTTTCGTTTACTGCTTTTTCGCTTTCCATGGCGATTTGCGCCGCCGCCATGCCGAGGTCTGCAATCTCGTCGATTTCAAGCCCTCGCACCATTCCGTAAAGTATCGCGGCAGAGAATGCGTCTCCGGCTCCCGTGGCGCTTTCGATTTTAATATTCTCCGGCGGCCTCAGGAAGCCCTCTTTTTCCCTATTTTTAAAATACACTCCTCCGCTGTTCAGAGTGATGTATACGTTTTTTACGCCTTTATCCAGAAAATGCTGCGCCGCTGCTTTCAGCTCCTCGTCCCCTGTGATTTTCATGCCCGAAAGCACCTCGGCTTCGATGAGATTCGGTTTGATGCTGTGGAAGCGTCCGATATGTTCCTTGCCACGGCAGGCTTTGTTTGCGGATACCGGGTCATAAAAAAGCATCCTGTCCGAAAGGATTTCCGTAGCCTCCCGTAGCATTTCTTCTTCTAAATTACCGTCCAGCGCCACCACCTTTGCCCCTGCAAAGGCCTCTGCCGCTTTCCTTATGTCTCCGGCGGCAAGCTCTCGGATTATTTCCATGTCACAAAGCCCAAGGTGCATATCACGCTCCGGGGTCAATATCGACAAATAGATCGCCGAATTTCTGTTCGTAATTTCCCGAACCATGGATGTATCAACGCCGAGGCTCGCAAGATGCTCCCTTGCGCCCCTTCCCAGCTCGTCTTCACCGATTACCGAAAGCATCGCCACATTTTCACCGATTCTGGCGGCGTTTTCCGCAATGTTTCTGCCTACCCCGCCGTATGAAATTTTAACTTCTCCGGGGTTTGAGTCCTGCTCTTTCAGTTCCTTGTACGGGCGGCCCTCTATGTCTATGTTGATTCCGCCGATTACCAATATATTCGTCATTTCTTCTTTCACTTTTAGCTTTCCGTAAATTTTCGCCGCTTTTTCTGCGGTTTCAATGTCTGCTGCCTATTCCACGAAAACGCTTCCGCCGATAAACTCTCTCAATATGGAATTGTTAACGATCGCCGAATCGTCCTCAACGGTTCTGAAAAATCTCAGGAAGTTAAGCATTCGGTGAGCGTCGGCATACTCCGGCTCATCTCTGGTTATTTCTTCCAGCAGCGGCTTTGCGTATTTTTTCAGCACAGAGATTTCATAAAGATGCACCGAGTTAAATACCACGTCCGCCTCTCCCGCAAACGGAAATATGTTTTTATCCTCTCCCGCCCTTACCTTTGGCCAGCTGTCGATGGTGTTCTGGGCGCTGTAACCCCTGTATTTGTAGTCCCGCACCATTCTTCTTAGCATTCTGTGGTCGGTGGTTACGATTCTGTTGTGGTCGTCTATGTTCAGCTGAATCAGCGGGCTTATGTAAATCTTAAACTTTTCTTCCTCCGGTATCTTCGGAGTCAAAGCGCGGTTAAGGGCGTGGATTCCCTCGATGACAATGGGCTGAGATGCTCTGATTCTTGTCTTCTTTTCGCCGAATTTTTTGTGTCCGGTGAGGAAGTCAAAGCTTGGCAAGTCAACCTCCTTGCCTGCCAATAGGTCGTTCATGTTGTCGTTGAACAGGTCTATGTCCACCGCATTTAGGTTTTCGTAGTCTCTCTCGCCGAACTCGTTGATCGGCGTCTCCTCCCTCTCCACAAAATAGTCGTCCGTCCCAAGATAAAGGGGCTTTAGTCCGTGGACCCTCAGCTGAATACAGAGCCTCCGTGCGAACGTGGTCTTGCCGGAGGATGACGGCCCCGCGATGAGTATGATCCGCTTTTTTTGCTTTGTTATCATGTCTGCGATTTCAACGATTTTGCGTTCGTGAAGGGCTTCGGAAATCTGTATAAGTTCTTTTATTTTGCCCTCGTCGATTCTGCGGTTCAAGTCCGAAACGTAGCTTATTTCCATCAGCTTTCCCCAGCGTTTTTCCTCGCCGAAGGTTTTGTATAGGGCTTTTTCGTCCACATACGGCGGAATTTCGTCGGGCTTTGACGGATGCGGAAACCTGAGTAAAACGCCCCGTCTATATTTCATAAGCTGAAAATATTTGACGTAGCCCGTTGACGGCGTCATGAGTCCGTAGAAAAAGTCCATATATCCGTCCAGTGAATAGAACGGAATTTTTTTCATATATGGGTTTTCTTCGAGAAGCGCAACCTTTCCGGCTCTTCCGGTGTTTACGAAGAACTGTTCCGCCTCCTCTTTGGTGAGTTTCAGCCTTTCGATAGGCAAATTCTGAGCCACCAGTTCTTCCATTCTCTTTTGGATGTCCTTGACCTGTTTTGCGGTGACGGGCTGGGCGGACTTGATCTCCGTGTACAGCCCCTTGTTCAGGGAATTTTGTATATCCACCTCGCAGTAGCCCAGAACATCCGACGTTGCTTTGAGATATATGAGGTTCAGGCTGTTTTGGTAGATGAGATTCGCAACCTGCGTCCTCATATCGAGAAATTCTATCCGGCAGTCGCGGTAGAGTTTGTATGCCAAGGTAACCAGCTTGTTGTTTACTTTTGCGGCAAGCACCGTGTAGGGAAGCTGATCCGCCATGCCTGCGTAAAGTTCTTCAAGTGTGGTTCCCTTTTCCACTGTTATTTCCTCAAATTCGCCCCTGTAATCTTTTTTTAATTGAACTTTCATGTTTCCCCCGATTTTATGAAAATTTTTATACTCTGCGGCAACGCCGCCCTTACAATCGATAGAACCATTATACCATAAACTCGTAATAAAAAAAATGTTTTGGGGCAAAATAGATTGCGAAAGGAGTGATTACTTTGAAAAAACTAATTCTCATTCTGATGATTATCGGCGGAATCAACTGGGGTCTTGTCGGTTTCTTTAACTATAACCTTGTTTCGAGCATTTTCGGCGTCAAATTGGAGATTGTATCGCGAATCATTTACGCTGTTGTGGGACTTGCTGCCTTATACGGAATTTCCTTTTTATTCAAAGACGAGGCAAGGCGTGTGTAACGCCCCGCGAAAATCGTCAAAAAAATACCGTCCCGAACATTTTGCCTTTGTTCGGGGCGGCGTTTTTGTTTTTTAATTCTTTACTGAAATTCTGCCGCAGTTTCTTCCTGCGAGTCGGACTCTGCCGCTTCGGCTCTTTCGATAAATTGCCTGAACTCGTCACCGTACTGTTCCTGCAAAATCTGCATGGTTTTCAGCACTTCGCGCTTATGCATCGTAACTCCTCTGCTCATGCGCTCATGACCCGGTTCCCAGTCCCTGATGTCCAATTTTGGTCTTCCGCCTCTCCATGAAACGATGTTGATTTCCTTGAACCAACCTTTTTCGTTCTTGCCGACAATTCCCATGTGCTTCAGGATCTCAAACCTGAATTGATCGTCTCTTTCTCTTTCCGGCATTTTACATAACACTCCTTCCCACAAATCCCCTTTATCACCAAAATATTACCACATCGTTGGTGTTATGTCAATATGCTCCATGAAAGTTTTTAAATATTTTTACAATATTTTGCTCATGCACTCTTTTATGCGTTTTGGAATGTATCTGCACTTTTCCTCTGAAATAGAGGCAACGGACACTCTCACGCCCTTCGCCAACGGAACAAGGAAGATTCCCTCCTTTTCAAGCTCTGCGGAAAGCGCGTCCGGATCCTCGCAAGGCACCGATGCAAAGAATCCCGCATCGAATGGCACCATTTCAAGCCCTGCTTCTGCCGCAGCTTCTTCAAAGGCCTTGCCTCTCCTGAGCAGCATATCTCTGAAGCCCTTTCGTTCCTCGTCAACCTTAGCCTTAAGCTCCTTGTCGGCAAATATCTTTGAAAGGATAACCTGCGGCGCCCTCGGACAATTCGACCATGAAGCTCGTGAAGAAAACTCGCACACTCTCTTAAATTCCTCTGCGATTTCTTGGGTTTTTGCCATGCAGATCATTGCTCCGCAGCGCATCCCGTAAAGGGTGTACGCTTTTGAAAGGCTGTGAGCGATAACGACCAGCACGTTTTCCGGCGCATCGTCGATAATCGGCAGAAAGCTTCTGTATTTTTCTTCGTCTCCCGCAAAATCAATGTAGGCGATGTCCGCAAGCAGCGTTATCTTCTTGTTTTTTGGCAGTCCCGCAAAGAAAGCGATGACATTTCGCCAATCTTCGTCCGAAAGGGCGTATCCCGTCGGGTTGTGGGCGGGAGTGTTGAGGATTACAACCAGTCTTTCCTGCTTTTCCAGCAACGCATTTGCTGTCTCTGAAAAGCTCTTTATGTTAAACTTTCGCTCATCGTCAAAAAGCTCGAAAGTCACCACGTTTCTTCCTATTTCCTGGGCGATCGTGCCGTATGGCGACCAGAACCAGTCCGCCACCAAAATCTTGTCGCCTATGTCCGAATAATTGGAAATCGTATTTCTTATGGCACCGGTGCCTCCCGGAGTTACCACCGCTTCGATAAATCTTTTCGGCTTGTAGCTTCCGAAAGCGTCTTTTTTTACCGCCTCTCTATACTCTGCCGTTCCTGCGATAGGCGCATATTCCGCAAACTCCTGTGGTTTCAGATTTCTGAAAACCTCGCTTACAGATGAAAGGACGATAAGCTCTCCCTCGTCGTCGAGAAGCGCACCGATGGTAGCGTTCACGACCTTATCCTTTCCGTCCGTTGCGATTCTCTGCTTTGCTCTGTTGCTTATTCCGAAGATTTTGTCTTCCTTAGGTATTTTTCTGCCGTGTTCTGCTGCGAATATAAATTCTCCCATGGCTCTCCTCCTTTTTTAATAAATAATATTTAAGTATAATATGATTTTGCAATTATTACAAGAAGCGTTTTGTAT
Organism: Bacteroidaceae bacterium; assembly: GCA_963658905.1. Classification (GTDB taxonomy): domain Bacteria; phylum Bacillota; class Clostridia; order Peptostreptococcales; family Anaerovoracaceae; genus CAG-238. Next base: position 5,541 of record CAVKSD010000049.1, on the reverse strand, counting down.
GAAAATCGCTTTTTTTGTTAACAATATGGATATACGGAGGTGAAATTATGCGTCAAATACAAAATAAAAGAGGAAAAGACAAAGTTCAGCTCGCATTGGTTTTGGCTTTCTGCGTCATCGCCCTTACTTCGATTTTTACGATAAAATCAAATATAGACAAAATTAACGACAGCGCTGCTAATATTCCCGTTTCCGAAAAGGTTAATACCGGAGATTCGGAAAAAAGCGTAGCCGATAAAAAGGCAAATGTTTCCGAGGCCGCTTCCGGAGCTTCGGCAGCTTCTTCTGAGGTTTCTGCAAAAGTTCCCGTCGTGGACAGCACAAAAGGTAACGAGGGGGCTTCCGATGACAAGTCCATGTTCGACAATCCGGTAAAGGCAGACAGCGCCATATTGACCAACGAATACGCCATGGATCATCTGATATATTCGGTTACGCTGGATCAATACATGACACATTCGGGAATCGACATTGAAGCGCCGGAGGATACACAGGTAGTCGCCATGGCGGCAGGCTGCATTACTGCGGTCTATACCGACGACCGCTACGGAAAATCCGTGGAAGTGACTCATTCGGAGGATAGCGGGCTTGTCAGCGTGTATTCAAATCTTTCCACTAACGAAATGGTTGAAGTCGGGGATACGGTAAAGGCGGGGCAAATCATAGGCGGCGTGGGTTCTGCCGGGTTATTTGAATCCCTTGAGCCTGCCCATCTTCATCTTGAAATGCTGAAAGACGGGGCTTATGTGGATCCGCAGGAATATATAAACTTTTAGCTTTTCACTTTTAGCTGCTTTAGCTTTTAGCGAAGTTTCGGATATTTGAATTTTATCATTGAATTTTTGTCCGCATAGTTGTATAATATTAGCGATGTGCGGACATAGTTCATTGGTAGAATATCAGCTTCCCAAGCTGAGGAGGCGGGTTCGATTCCCGTTGTCCGCTCCATTTGATAAGCATAGGCTGCCTTGTTGACGGTATATCCGCTACTTGGCAGCCTTTTTGCTTCGCTTTGTATTTCTTTGCTTTGTACTTTTCGCGCTACTTGCTAAAGCTCCGAAAGGGCTTTGCCCGCAGAAAGTTTATATTCTTGCCACGCCCGGCGAATTTTTCTTCGTACTCGGTCATAAATCGGCGGGATGTTTCGCCATATTGCCCGTATCCTGCGCCATGCAAATCTCTTGTTATCTCCACCACCTCGTATCCGCAGGCATCAATCTCCTCAAGGGTAAACTCAAACAGCCCGTCGTTGTCGGTCTTAAATTCTACAAATCCGCCGTCTCGTAAAATGCCCTTATAATTTTCCAGTCTGCCCCGATATGTAAGTCTGCGCTTTGCGTGCCTTGCCTTTGGCCATGGATCGCTGAAATTCAGGTATATCCCCGCAAGCTCCCCCGCCTCAAAATAGTCTCCGAGGTCATGCACATAGTCGATAAAAATCCTCAGATTTTGTATCTCTGATTCCTCCGCCTTTTCCAGCGCCCGAAGCACCACCGATTCCTGTCCCTCGCAAGCCACGAAGTTTGCCCTTGGTTCGTCAATAGCGTGGCGGGTGATAAAATTCCCCTTGCCGCAACCGATTTCAAGATAAATCGGCGCGTTGTTTCCGAAAGCTTCCGACCAATGCCCCTTGATTTCCCGCGGTTCTTGCACCAGAAGTCTCGAATTTTTTTCTATTTTTTCGCCGAGATTTTTGATATTTCTCTGCCTCATATATCCTTCCTCTAAAAATCCGTCCTCAAAATTGCTCTAAAAAAGCTTTGCACTTGCAATGATTGCCGCAAGGAACAGCGCCTGCAATGTAAACGCCGCGTAGTCCCTGCCTGCAAGTTTCATCTCGTGCATTCTCGTTCTATGCTGTCCGCCACGATAGCACCTTGCCTCCATCGCCATGGCAAGATCATTTGCAATTCTAAATGCACTGACAAACAGCGGCACCAAAATCGGAATCAGGCTTTTTACTCTGTGAAGAAGCCCTCCGGATTCAAAATCCGCCCCCCGCGCCTGCTGGGCTTTCATTATCTTGTCCGTTTCTTCGAGAAGCGTCGGAATAAATCTTAGGGCAATTGTCATCATCATGGCAATTTCGTGAGCAGGAAGCCCAATCCTTTTGAAAGGTGAAAGCAGTCTTTCGATTCCGTCCGTAAGACTCAGAGGTCTTGTGCAAAGAGTGAGCATGGAAGAACCGATAATCAGGAGTATCAGTCTTACCGCCATGAAAACCGCAGTACGGATTCCCTCTTTTGTAATTTTAAGAATCCACCAACTCCATATCACCTCGCCGTTTATCATAAAGATATTCAAGGCGAATGTAAAAAGCAAAATTATCAGTATGGGCTTCAACCCTCTGAGAATGAAGCTCAGCGGCACCTTTGACACCGCAATAATTATCGCCAGCACCGTCGCCGAAATCGCGAAGCCGATAAAATTATTTACGATGAAAAGTTCAATTATAAACAGCAGCGTGGCTATTATTTTTACTCTCGGATCAAGCTTATGCACCCAGGAATCTCCGGGGTAATACTGACCCAGCGTAATGTCTCTGATCATATTTTCTAAGTTTTCTAAGCCTTTTCGTCAAGGCGCCCTTCCGATTATTTTTTGTTCTTTAAATACTCTGCGATCTGCTTCGCCGCATCGTCGAGGCTCAAAATCGTTTCTCCGATGTCTATTCCCCTGTCGCGAAGCGTTTCCGTAAATTCCGTCACCGGCGGCAAATCAAGTCCCACATCTTTGAGAGTTTTTCTCTGGGCAAAAACCTCCCTTGGGCTGCCCTGTAAAATAAGCTTTCCGCTGTCCATAACCAGAATCTTATCCGAAAGCTTTGCGATATCCGCCATATTATGAGACACAAAAAACGTAATGTTATTGGTCCTTTTGTGTACGTTCTCAACCATTCTGAGTACGTCATTGTGGGCTTTTGGGTCAAGTCCCGCCGTTGGCTCGTCCAAAATCAAAACCTCCGGTCGCATAGCCACCACTCCCGCAATCGCCACGCGCCGCTTCTGCCCGCCGGAAAGTTCAAAAGGCGAGCGGTCTTTAACGGCTTCGTAGTCCAGCCCCACAAGTTCGATGGCTTCTTTGACCCGTTCTTTGATTTCCGCATCTGAAAGTCCGAGGTTCTTGGGTCCGAAAGCCACGTCTTTTGCCACGGTCTCCTCAAAAAGCTGATACTCCGGATACTGGAAAACCAGCCCGATGCGCTTTCTTATTTCCACCATGGAAACGCCCTGTTCCGTAATATCAACGTCCCCCACCGTTACCGTCCCGAGGTCGGGTTTGAGCAAGCCGTTGAGATGCTGAAGCAGGGTGGATTTGCCGGAGCCTGTATGCCCTATAATGCCGACGAACTGCCCGTCCTCGGCGCTAAAGCTCACATCGCTGAGAGCTACCGATTCGCCAGGCAATCCCTTGTCGTATATATGCGTTAAATGTTCTACTTTTATTGACATATAAATTCAACCATCTTTTCTTCGGTAATAATATTCTGCGGCGTATCCACTCCAAGTTCCCTGAGTCTGTGCGCCAGCTCCGCCATCAGCGGCACCTCAAGGCTGGCTTCTCGTATAAGATCCCCACGAGCGAAAACCTCCTCCGGAGTGCCGTCCATCAGCACCTTGCCGTCGTTCATGATTATGATTCTGTCCGCGTTTACCGTTTCTTCCATAAAATGAGTAATCAGAACCACCGTAATGCCATCGGCGTGAAGTTCGTCGATTATGGACATGATCTCTTTTCGTCCTTTCGGGTCAAGCATTGCCGTAGGTTCGTCAAAAATGATGCACTCGGGCTTCATTGCCACAACCCCCGCGATTGCGATTCGCTGTTTTTGACCGCCGGACAAAAGATGAGGAGCCTTTTTCTTGAAAGCTCCCATATTTACGTCGCTAAGCGCTTTATCGACTCTTTTTCGTATTTCTTCGGGAGGCACTCCGAGGTTTTCAGGACCAAAAGCCACGTCATCCTCAACGATTGCGGAAACCAGCTGATTGTCTGGGTTTTGAAATACCATTCCCGCGGTCTGCCTTACATCCCAGATGTGGGCGTCGTCTTTCGTGTCGTATCCTGCCACATACACCGCCCCTGATGTTGGAATCAAAAGCCCGTTCAGATTCTTTGCAAGGGTGGATTTTCCGGAACCGTTCTTGCCGATGATAGCGACAAAGCTGCCCTTTTCGATTTCAAAGCTCACATCATCGACAGCCCGCACTGTTGTGCTATCCTCCTCCGTCTTTGCGTATTCAAATATTAAATTTTCGACCCTAATTATTTTTTCAGTCATCAAAATCCTTCTTTGCTGTAATATCTATTCATGTATTCGCTGAGTTTCTTTGCGTTCAGCTGCCCCGGAGCCGTAGGTCTGCTCCCGCAGGCATAACTCATCACCGCGCCGAAATCCCCTGCGCAAATTCTGCTTACCTGACCTTCTTCCCCCATGGCGATCGCGACGATTGGCTGGTGGTATTTGAGCTGGCAATATGCCGCCGCCCCCTCTAAGATCGAATACGTGTCCTGCTCGCAGCTCGCCATGGCAGCAATTTTAAGAATATCTCCGCCTGTTTTTTCCATTGTGATATATCGTGTCGCAATTTCATCTCTGCTTGGCATTTTCTCAAAGTCGTGGTGGGAGATGATGGTCTTTGTGCCTTTTCTCCTTGCGCGGCGCACAAGTCTTGTAACGTGCGGATTGTCTGCGTCAACATCTATCATGTCCGCCAGCCCTATTGCCCATTGCAATATGCGGTCTGTTACCTCGGCATCGCCCTTGTAGTCCACAATCAACTTCTTTCCCCTACGGAGTGTCTTGATTTCGCGAAGCAACATTGAAAAATCCTCCTGCGTAAGCTCCGAGGCTCCGTCGAATGCGTCTACGCACCATTCGATAATTCCGCAGTAATCGCCGTATCGCTCGATTTCGTTCCTTATCTGCGTCATATTTTCGCAGGCAAGGGACAGGCAAATTTCCGGTCTTTTGTTTCTCTTTCTTCCGGATTTTCTAAAAATGCTCACTTCCATACACCCCCACAAATCATCTAATTTGGTTTACTTTCATAGACCATTTTATTCTATCACCCCGCGGATAGAATGTCAAATAGGAGAATGAAAAATTCGCATTGACATATATTTATTTTATATGTATAATATAAATATAAAGGCGGTGATGCAATGAAATTCGAGTGGGATGAAAACAAAAATCTAATCAACCAGCGTAAGCATGGGATTTCTTTTGAAGAAGCGATGACTGTGTTCTATGATGAGCAGGCATTGTTAGAGTATGACGAAATTCATTCGTTGTATGAGGAAAGGTTCCGTATTTTAGGCTGTAGCAGGGATGGAAATGTTCTTCTTGTGGTACACTGCATTCGTGGTGAAACGACAATTAGGATAATCTCATCGAGGAAAGCAACCGCCGCAGAAAAGCTTGGCTATGAAAGGAGTATGCTATGATGAAAAACAATGATGAATTTTTAGATAAAGAATTTGATTTTAGCAAAGCTATAAAAAATCCTTATGCGAAGGCACTGAAAAAGCCTATAACCA
>CAVKSD010000048.1:8595-13962 GCA_963658905.1 Bacteroidaceae bacterium | reverse complement strand
TGTAAAACAAGGATAACATAACAAGGGACAAAAAACAAGGGATATAATGGGATTCGTAGGCAAGAAAATTTCGACAAAATTCGACAAGGCAATAATTTTGCTATAAATGCTATAAAAATGTTAAAGTGCGCCATAAAAAATAGCAAAACATAATAAAACCTCCGAGACTAATGAGGGTACCCGGAGGTTAGTGTCACAATGTCTTTTTTTATTGCTTGGCGAACTTATTTTGCCTTGAGTTTGTCAACTTCTGCGAAGTGCTCTTTCGTGAGTTTAAATACTACCGGCGAAAGGGCAAATAACGCGATGAAGTTCGGGATTGCCATGAGGCCGTTGAATGTGTCTGCGATATCCCATACGGCATCTATCGGGCTTACGCAGCCGATAACGATGACGATGCAGAAGATGATCTGATAAGGCAGTACCGCTTTCATGCCGAAAAGGTACTGGATGCAGCGCGTTCCGTACAGTGACCAGCCGAGTATCGTGGAATATGCGAACATCATCAGAGCAACGGCTATGAAAATTGCGGAAAGCTTATCGCCCCAAATGGTGCCGAAGGCCGATGTTATAAGCTCGCTGCCCGGCTTTTCGCCAAAGGTGATATCAACGCCGCTGATGATGATGGTAAGTGCCGTAAGTGAGCAAATAACGATGGTATCAACGAATACTTCGAAGATTCCAAATACGCCCTGCTGAACCGGACCCTCACAGTTTGCCGCTGCGTGAGCGATAGGAGCAGAACCAAGACCCGCCTCGTTAGAGAAAGCGGATCTTCTAAGACCCCATACAACTGCATTCTTCAGCAAAATACCGCTGCCTGCACCAACAACCGCCTGAGGATTGAATGCAGCTACGAAAATCTTGCGGAGAGCTTCGCCCAGCATCGAGATATTTCCGAAGATAACTACAAGTGTAAATATGATATAAACGATACTCATTACAGGAACCAGCTTTTCGGTTACAGAGCCGATACGCTTGATTCCGCCGAGAAGAACCGCTGCCGTAAGCACGGCCATTGCGATACCGATTACCCAGTCAAGTGCGGCCACATCTGCAAAGGACGGGTTAAATGCCGCAACTGCGCCTTTGATGGAGCCGTTGATGGAATTTGCCTGAGACATGTTTCCGATACCAAAAGATGCAAGGCTGGCGAAAACGCAGAACAGAACTGCAAGCCAAGACCAATTTTTGCCGAGGCCGTTCTTGATATAGTACATCGGTCCGCCTACCCAGTCGCCTTTTGCGTCCTTTTCACGATAGCGAATGGACAGGGTAACCTCCGCGTATTTGATAACCATGCCAAGGAGCGCCGCCATCCAGAGCCAAAAGATTGCGCCGTAACCGCCAAGTGCGATAGCCTGGGAGGTTCCTACGATATTTCCTGTGCCGACGGTTCCCGCAAGCGCGGTGCAAACTGCCTGAAGAGGCGTTACCTCACCCTCTCCGGCGTCCGATTTCTTGAAAATTTTGCCGAAGGTGTTTTTCATGGCATACCCGAATCTGCGGAATTGCACTCCCCCGGAACGGATGGTGTAATACAGTCCTCCCACGAATACGCAAGGTAGCAGAATATAAATCCAAGCTACGGTATTCAGCGGGCCTGTTATAAAGTTGTATAAAGCCTGCATTTTGTGTCCTCTCTTTCTTCTTTTAATATAACAATAAATTGATGATTCCAAATTGAACGTATCCGGAGAAATGTGCAGAAATAAAGGAAATAAAAAGAGACAAGCCTTCCGGAAAGCCTGCCTTTGGTATTTGCAAATATTCGTCAATCACCTGCAATAAACGGTAAAAATTAAAAGCGAAAAATCCCACAACGATGAGAAAGTCGTTTTTCTGTCCTTTTGCCTGAGAGATTGGCGGTGTATCGCCTTGCACCTTCGGCCCCCGCAACCTGCGGGCGTCTCCAGAACGCTATCCCTTTACAGTCCTCTCCGCCGGACACGACGCAAAGTGCATCCGCGGAACCTGAGAGTTTTACTCCTTCGGTAGGTAAACCTTTTCCTGCAAAGTTCATCTAGCATATTCAATTTGCTTTGATTTGTGCCGCAAAAGCTCTCGCTCTCGTAACAACAAGTTGATTATACACAAGTCGTAGCTAAAAAGCAAGAGGAATTTTGTGATTTTGTACAAAAATTTATACAAAACTTTACTTCGGTAAAATTTTGCCCAAATATGTAAAACCCGCCCCATTTCAGGAACGGATTTTTCGCTTATAAAAGCGGCACATCACCAAGAGCCGCGAGCTGGTCTCTCCGACCATAAATCACTGCCATAACCCACACTGCCCTCTTGTCTTCATCAATCATGTAATATACAAGGAAATTCTTAAATGGCATTTTGCGAATTGCTTTTGTATGCCATGGTTCTTCTTCTGTAAAAGGGTAACGTGACGGCATAAAATTCAGCTTTGCGATTTCACTTTGCATAGCATTCGCCCATTCTCGAGCCGTTTCGGGTGTGAAAAGCGCAACGGAAATATACTGCACGATTTCCTCAATTTGTTCTATTGTCTGTGAGGTCAGTTTAACTTCGTATTGCATACTTAAATACCCTCATGGATTTTGGTAAAGGCATCATCAACAGAAAGTCCCTCGCCTGTCATTGCCTGATGATAGCCTTTTTCCATCATTGCATCAAATTCAGCGTCCGTCATACTGTCTCTCGTAGGCAGATTCGGCACGGCAAGAGAATACGGGACACCACCTGTCATAATAATCTGTCTGTATAAGGTATCAATCAAAACGGAAACAGGAAGTCCGATTTTATCTAAAACAGCCTCCGCCTGCCGTTTAATCTCAGGCTGGACACGAGCCGATACAGTTGCACTTTTTGTTGCCATAATAAACACCATCCTTTCTGCTATTCATCATAGCATATTGTATGGCTGATTGCAATACAATATTTCATCGCAATTCGCGCATACATTTCAGGAACGGATTTTTCGCTTATAAAACACAAGGGCAAGGACGAGGGCGCATGTCTCCGAGGCCGCCGCGGCAGTCCAGACTCCGATCTCCCCAAAGAGAAAAGCGAATGCAAGGACAAAAATCGACGTGAAAACAACGCCCCTGCCTATGGAAATACTCATTGCAGGCTTCGGAAGCTCCAGCGACGTAAAATAGCCCATAAGCGTGATCACCGCCCCCAGCGGCAGAAACGCCGGAGAGTAGAGCCTGAACGCCCTGACTCCCGCCTCGAAAAGCGCGGGATTTGCAGGGGCATCGATATAAATTGCAACGATAGGGTCAGGGCAGAGCATACCGATAGCAAAGGCAAGAAGCGAGCAAGCACCAGCGCAGCAGAGGCCGAGCCTGAAGATATAGCGGCAAAATGCCGGCTTTTCCTTGCCGTAGTAATAACTTACCAGCGGCTGTGTGCCTTGGTTTATACCCATCATCGTCATAAGGACCAGCTGGGCGAAGTAGGAGATGACGGTATAGATTACGATGCCGTCGCTCCCTGAGAGGCCAAGCAGCACTTTATTAAATATGAAAATGCAGATTGCCACCGAAAGCTCGGTCATGCAGTCGGCAATTCCCATCCTTGTACGCAGGAAAGCGTCTTTCAAATCGCAGAGAGCGATTTTTACGAAAGAAAAGCCGGACTTCTTTGAAAGAAAATGCCGCAGGTAAACGCTGAACTGCACTACCTGGGAAAGCCCCGTGGCGATTGCGGCACCTGCCACGCCCCAATGAAAGACCAGCACGAAAACCGCGTCAAGGACGATATTGCAAAGAGCGGCGCCGCAGGATGTCTTGATGGCAAGCTGCGGAAAGCCGTCAGCCTTAACCAGCACCTCCAAGTTATAGGCGGTCATATAAAAAGGCAGGAACAGCACGATGATGCCAAGATAGCTTTTTACATAATCTATAGTTTCTTCCGTCGCACCGAGGAATACAGCGATTTTGTCAAGAAAGAGCATGATCAAGCAGGATGCGATTATGCCCACCGCGGCGATTGCTATAACGCCGCTTGTAAAAACCCTGTCCGCGCTCCTCCTGTCGCCGCGTCCCTTGCAAACAGAGGCTCTGGTGCTCGCCGCCACCGCAAAGAGTATGCCGCAGGCGAAGGCAACATTGACAATCGGCATGGAAAGGTTCACCGCCGCTAATGCCTTTTCTCCGACGCCCCTCGCAACGAAAATGCCGTCAACCATGGTATATATAGTATAGACCCACATGGCAGCCACCGATGGCAGAACATAATGTAAGAATTTCGATCTGATATATGCTTTCTTCAAATTTGTCATGATAATCACCTCATAAATAGGATAAACCTTGGTATAATACCAAGGTCAAGAGGAATTTTGCTTTTTTTTAAGAAAAGTTTGTGGTATGATCTTGGTAGAAGGCGGCGCGGCGTGCCCCGCGGCAGGCCAGCCCGTCCTGCGGCAGGCCGGCCCGCAAACCCCGCCGCCCCGGGGCGCAGTAAAGGAGGCAGTTATGACCGAATACTACAAAATAGGCGAAATATCAAAACTGTATAACATAGGAACGGATTCGCTCCGTTACTATGAGGACCTCGGAGTCCTCAGGCCGCGCCGAGACGAAAACGGCTACCGGATGTACGGCATAGGCGACATCAGAACCCTGAACATACTGCGAGAGCTTCGCAGCATTGGCTTTTCCATAAAAGAAATCAAGGAACATCTCGAGAGCTACGATGTCGCCCAGACCCTGGATATGTTCGCAGAAGCAACGGAAAGAATCAACCAAAGGCAAGAAGAACTGGAAGAGATAAAAAGAAATGTTCTGGAGCGAATGGAGGAGCTAAACTATTATCTTCGGGAAAAGAATACACACGAGAGAATAACACTGCGCAATTTGCCGGAAAGGCGCATCCTCAAACTCAGCGAAGAAGCCATCAGAGACGATAACTTTGACTTTATATTGAAAAAACTCCAGTCCGAATACGAAGACCAGCTATATATAGTAGGAAACGGCGAAATCGGCTCCCTCATAGACGGAGAATACCTGAAAGGCGGCGGCTACGGACGCTACGAGGCGGCGTTCTACATAGTAGGCCCCGGAGAGGAATTTGACGGCGAGCTCCCCGCCGGAGAATACCTCTCGATGACCGTAAAAGGTGGCTATGAACAAATGCGAAGAGAGTGGGAAAAGCTCTTTGATTATGCCAAAAGCAAGGGACTTGCGCCAATCGGAGACGGCGTGGAGCTTTATCTCATAGACGATCACGACACCAACAGTGAGGGGGAATTTTTGACCGAACTGCAAATGGCGGTGTCCCGCTGAGCGACGGCGCAAAGTCAAATCGATCTCAAGTGCCACAGGCGTTAATTGTTTAACGACACAAAAAAAATAAAAAAAATAATGAAAAAAAACAAAAAAAGTTGTTGAC
>CAVKSD010000048.1:0-8585 GCA_963658905.1 Bacteroidaceae bacterium | reverse complement strand
ACTCTACGATGTGCACCTCATGTCAATGTTGGCATCCGAATATGCAGAACTTTACGTAAATAAGTAATTGTCGCAAAAAACAAAAAAAATAAAAAAAATAATGAAAAAAAACAAAAAAGTTGTTGACAGGGTGATTTTTATGTGGTAAACTTCGTATATCAGTTAAGGAAAGGAGAAAATCAATGAACTTTATGGCTTTAGTTATCAGCGTCCTGTATATTCTAGTCATTAGCATTATTCTACTGGTTCTCGTCATTATGAGCCTCGAATTGAATAGTGATATTTGCAGTGCGGGTAACAGAGCAAGTTTGATTGATTTTGTCTGAGCCGATGTTTGACTCAGACGGTGATCCGAAACTTAAATGAGAAAGAATTTTGACCTGCGGCAAAAGTCGGCAGGTTTTTTATTTTACCAAGGAGGAAAACAAAAAATGAACATGAAAAAATTTATGAAGAAATTCGCGGCTGTATCCATGGCAGTCGTAATGACGGTAGCATTCGCAGGCTGCGGCGGCAGCGGTAGCGACGCAGAAACCACAGGCTCGGACGCTAAGTTCGTAATCGGCGGCATCGGGCCTACAACCGGCGGCGCGGCAGTTTATGGCCAGGCAGTTAAGAACGCAGCTGAGCTTGCGGTGGAAGAAATCAACGCAGCAGGCGGCATCAACGGCTATCAGGTTGAATTCCTGTGGCAGGATGACGAACATGACACAGAAAAAGCCGTTAACGCTTACAACTCACTGAAAGACCAGGGAATGCAGATGCTCATGGGAACAGTTACTTCCGCTCCATGTACCGCAGTCGTAGCCCTTACTTCCGAGGACAATATGTTCCAGCTCACACCGTCGGGTTCTGCAGTTGAATCCATCAATGGAGACAACGCATTCAGAGTTTGCTTCTCCGACCCTAACCAGGGCGTAGGTTCGGCAGACTACTTCGCAGAAAACTTTGCAGACAAGAAGATCGGCGTAGTTTACAACTCATCGGACGTTTACTCCAACGGTATCTTCAAGACATTCAAGAAAGAAGCCGAAGCCAAGGGCCTCAACATTGTAGCTACAGAAGCCTTCACAAAGGACTCCGCAACAGACTTCACCGTACAGATCCAGAAGATGAAACAGGCAGGAGCAGAACTCGTATTCCTTCCGTTCTACGCTCAGGAAGCTTCCCTGTTCCTTACTCAGGCAGACAAAGCAGGACTTGACGCTCAGTTCTTCGGTTGTGACGGACTTGACGGCGTAATCGACCAGCTCGGCTCAAACGCTGACCTTGCAGAAGGCGTAATGCTTCTTACTCCGTTCGCAGCAGACTCTGATGATCCGCAGTCCAAGGCATTCACCGAAGCATACGAAGCAAAATATGACGGCGAAGTTCCTAACCAGTTCGCAGCAGACGCTTATGACGCAATGTACATCATCAAGAAAGCAGCAGAAACAGCAGGCGTAACTCCTGACATGAGCGTTTCCGACATCTGCGAAGCTATGAAGACCGCTATGACAGAAATCGAATTCACAGGCGCAACCGGAACCATGACTTGGTCCGCAGACGGCGAGCCTACAAAGACTCCGATGGCTATGATCATCGAAGACGGATCATACAAGGCAATGTAATCCGCCTATGTAGTCCAAAAATGCAATCCACATAATGACACTAAGTGGATGCTAAGCCAAAGTATACTCAATATAGTATAAAAATAATTGCCAGAATGCAGGGGACGGCCGGGCGCCGCCCCCGATTCTGAATTTTGAATGAGGTAATTTTTATGAATTTTTTATCGTATCTGATCAGCGGCATCAGTCTGGGTAGCGTTTACGCCCTGATTGCGCTGGGATATACAATGGTATACGGAATCGCGAAGATGCTGAACTTCGCACACGGTGACGTAATCATGATCGGAGGCTTTGTCATCTTTACGGCAGTTTCCTCCGTAGGAACTTCACCGGCGATTGCGATCATCGCAGCGATTATCGTATGTACGGTTCTCGGCGTTACAATCGAAAAAATCGCATATAAACCCCTGAGAAACGCTTCACCTTTGGCAGTACTCATAACAGCCATCGGCGTCAGCTATTTCCTGCAAAATGTGGCACTGCTCATCTTCGGCTCCGCATCCAGAAACTTTCCGGATGTGCTGAATGTTCCGGACTGGCATGTTGCACAGGGACTTACCATCACAGGAGAGACAATCATCACGATAGCAGTGACCATGGTAATCATGGTTGCTCTTACAACCTTCATCAACCACACGAGAATCGGCTCGGCAATGCAGGCGGTTTCCGAGGACAGAGGGGCGGCGCAGCTCATGGGCGTTAACGTAAACAGCACCATCAGCGTGACCTTTGCCATCGGCTCGGCTCTTGCGGCGGTTGCCAGCCTTTTGCTCTGCTCATCATACCCACTTATCGGACCATACACCGGAGCTATGCCGGGCATCAAAGCCTTCGTAGCGGCAGTTTTCGGCGGAATCGGCTCAATCCCCGGGGCAATGATCGGCGGAATCCTGCTGGGAGTTATAGAAAACCTCAGCAAAGCGTATATTTCAACGCAGCTTTCGGACGCCATAGTTTTCGGCGTGCTGATTGTCGTGCTTATCGTAAAACCGACGGGCATCCTTGGCAAAGCGATGCGCGAGAAAGTGTAGGTGCGGGGCATGAAGAAAAAAATGACAACTTTGAATAGCGCAAGCAAACAAAATATGATAACCTACGGCATCGTCCTGGCGTTTTTCGTATTTTGTGTAATATATAGCGGAATGCCGGGTGCATCCAGCCTTATCAAGGGACTTTTCGTTCCAATCTGCGCATACGTAATCATGGCGGTTTCCCTGAACCTTACGGTAGGTATTCTGGGAGAGCTGAGTCTGGGACACGCGGGCTTTATGTGCCTCGGAGCTTTTGTAGGAAGCACCTTCAGCATGCTTACTCAAGAAAGCCTCACATCCGTATGGGTAAGATTTCCTCTGGCAATCCTGCTCGGGGGCGCAGTGGCGGCAGTTGCCGGAATCCTCATCGGCATACCGGTTCTCAGGCTAAAAGGCGACTACCTTGCCATAGTTACGCTGGCATTCGGCGAAATAATCAAAAATATCGTAAACAACATCTATCTTGTAAAGGACTCCGCAGGAATCCACTTTGCCCTTGGAGTTGACGCATTTAACAATATGGAAATCGACGACATGACCTCCGAGAACATCATAAACGGCGCCATGGGAATCACCGGAGCGCCGCGAGACTCAAACTACATCGTAGGTTTCGTACTGGTTGCCATCACCCTTGTGATAATCCTTAACCTCGTCCAGTCGAGGGCGGGCAGAGCCATCATGGCGATCAGAGATAACCGCATCGCGGCAGAATCCGTGGGAATCAACATAACGAAATACAAGCTGATAGCTTTCTCTATTTCCGCAATGTTTGCAGGCATGGCAGGTGTTCTCTACGGACACAACCTTTCCAGCCTCGTAGCGGTAAAATTCGACTACAACCTTTCGATTCTGGTACTGGTATTCGTGGTACTGGGCGGAATCGGCAGCATGAGAGGTTCCATCATCGCGGCCATAATCCTTACGGCGCTTCCTGAGCTTCTCAGAGGCTCCTTCAGCGACTACCGTATGCTGATTTATGCGATCCTGCTTATCGCAATGATGCTAATAAATAACAACGAGAAACTTGCACTTTACAAAGAAAAATTCAAGGCAAAACTTGCCTTTATGAAAAAATCAAAGGATAGGAAAAACGGGGAGGTGAGCGCATGACGGCTATGCTAGAGACAAAAAATCTTGGAATTTCATTCGGCGGACTCAAAGCCGTTGACGAGCTTACCATGACCATAAAAAAGGGAGAACTTTACGGGCTTATCGGGCCAAACGGCGCAGGCAAAACCACGGCGTTTAACCTGCTCACCGGAGTCTACAAGCCTACGGAGGGAAATTTCTTTCTGGACGGCGAAAAACTCACCGGCGCAAGCACCATCGAGATAAACAAAAAGGGAATCGCAAGAACTTTCCAAAATATCAGACTATTTAAACAGCTTTCGGTACTTGACAATGTCAAGCTTGGGCTTCACAATGATTATAAGTACGCAGCCGCGGCGGGCATTTTCAGACTCCCGGCATATTTCAAAACCGAAAAGGCTATGAACGAAAAGGCAGAGTCCCTGCTTGAGGTATTTGATCTTGCGGACTCAAAGGATCTTCTTTCCTCGAACCTGCCATACGGCAAACAGAGAAAGCTTGAAATCGCAAGGGCGCTGGCAACATCGCCGAAGCTCCTTCTTCTTGACGAACCGGCGGCAGGCATGAACCCCAACGAAACTCAGGAGCTGATGGACACCATCGAATTTGTGCGGGAAAACTTCGACATGACGGTGCTGCTCATCGAACATGACATGAGGCTGGTTGCGGGTATTTGCGAGGAACTGACGGTGCTTAACTTTGGGACTGTGCTGGCTCAGGGCAAGACCAAGGATGTTCTCAACAATCCGGAAGTTATCAAAGCATATTTAGGCGAGTAAGGAGGGCGCGCATATGGCAATGTTAGAAATCAGAGACTTGGAAGTCAATTATGGCGCCATCAACGCCATCAAAAAGATTTCCTTCGACGTAAACCAGGGGGAAGTAATCGCCCTTATCGGAGCAAACGGAGCGGGAAAGACCACCACCCTGCATACGATAACCGGACTTCTCAAAGCAAAATCCGGCAGCGTAAAATTCGAGGGACAGGAGCTTACCAAAACTCCGCCCCACAAAATCGTAAAGATGGGAATGGCGCACGTTCCCGAGGGCAGACGAATTTTCCAGCAGCTTTCGGTATATAAGAACCTCGACCTGGGGGCTTATACCCGAAGCGACAAGGCAGAATACGCAAGGAACCTTGAGATGGTCTACGAGAAATTCCCAAGGCTCGAAGAAAGAAAAAACCAGATCGCAGGAACTCTTTCCGGCGGCGAGCAGCAGATGCTTGCCATGGGCAGGGCGCTTATGTCAAGCCCAAAGATCATCCTCATGGATGAGCCTTCGATGGGACTTTCACCGCTTTTCGTAGGGGAGGTTTTCAAGATAATCGAAGAAATCAAAAAGTCCGGCACCACGGTTTTGTTGGTAGAACAAAATGCGAAAAAAGCCTTGGAAGTTGCGGACAGAGCCTACGTACTTGAAACAGGCAAGATCGTTCTCAGCGGCGACGCAAAGGATTTGATGAACGACGAAGCAGTCAAAAAAGCCTACTTGGGAGAGTAGCGGATTAGGAGGTGAATATGGATAAATTTATTATAACAATCGCTCGTGAATACGGAAGCGGCGGCAGAGGCATCGCCCACAGGCTTGCCGAGGCGCTTAACGTCCGTTATTACGACAAAGAGCTGATTCGTATGGCGTCGGAAGACAGCGGCATCAGCGAGGCATTGTTCAACCTCACCGATGAGAAATTAGAAGACAAATTCCTCCGAAAACATGGAATAGCAAAGGGCGCGCTCGTGTCGCAGCCCCAGCCCGACCGTCTGACGAAAGAAGAACTTTTCGCTTTCCAGTCGGAAATCATAAAGCGTGTGGCAGATAAAGACGAATCCTGCATCATCATCGGAAGATGCGGACAATATATCCTGCGGGACAGAAAAGACCTCGTGCGTATATTCATCCACGCAGACCGTGACTATTGCATAGAAAAACTCATGAATAGATACGGCATAGATAAGGCAGAAGCCACAGCACTTCGGGATAAGACGGACGCAGGCCGGGCTGCATATCACAAGCACTACACCGGCACCGAATGGCAGGATGTAAGAAATTACGATTTGTCCCTGGACACATCGCGTCTTACACAGGACGAGTGCATACGCATCGTCACCGAATACATAAAAGCAAGATAAAAAACATAAAAATTACGGAAAAACCCCGGCAAGGAGAAGCCCATGAAATAATCATGGAAAAATCATGGAAAAGCTTATCCCGTCGGGGCTTTTTCGCTATGTTCCATATTTATTCGATTGGCAGAACAACCCGCGAGCAGTAGAGATTCTGGTCGATTTCCCGGCCCGTATACGGAGCCACGATACCCATAACGCGAGGATAGCCCGCAGGAGTCAGATTTCTTTCTCTCACCTCTTTACCCAGCGCAAGCCACATGAGGTTTACGTCCTTGTAGCTTCCAAGATAAAGCACGGAAAGCGCTTTGCAAGCAGGAAAAACCACTGCCTCCGCAGGCGCTTCTTTTTTTGACACGGGAACGCATACATGGAAAGTGAAAGGATCTTCTGAGATTTCCCCTCTCAGATAATCACGCCTTTCGCTTATGCAAAACAGCGGCTCTCTCCCTAAGATATAGCCACGGCTCACGCACTCACCGTAAAAATTATACATGGCAGTATACTTTTGCGGAACCGTCATTCCCTCGTGGGTGCTTACGCAGCAGATATATTCCGGCAGGTCGATGATATCGGAGAAAAAATTCCCCCTGCGTCCCGTGCGAAGCTGCAATTCCTCCACGCTTCTTTGCAGCATAGACAGCTTTTCCTCAAGGGGTGCAAGCAGAACCTCCGCATCGCCGCCGCTGGCAAAGTAATCTGCGATTTTCTCCGCCCCAATCCCCATATACTTGAGATTTTCTATCTCGATAATACGCGAAATATTGTGATTGTCATAATACCTGTGCCCGCTGCTCGGGTCGATATACGCCGGGACAAGAAGCCCGTTTTCCTCCATCCTAAGTATTGTGCTTCGGGAAATGCCGCAGGCACTCGCCGCCTCCGCGATCCTAAACATTTTCTTTTTGTCATTATTCATTGGCTCACCTCAAAGGCTTTCTTTCGCTATGCTTTAGTCAAAATCATATCATCCAAACAGGGATGATATATGTGCTGCTGTCTATCGCACTCAGTGATTCTCTAAGACAGATAATTGCCCCCGTGCCTCTCGGCAGGGATGCTTTGTCCAGCAGCCTAAACGCCTTCATAATTTGCGTCGGCGGATTAACGCTCTTTTTGATTTCTATAGGATGGAGCTGCCCGTCGCTCTCCAAAATCAAATCAATTTCGTTGCTGCTCTTGTCTCGGTAATAATGCAACAGGCAATCCTGCGCGTTGTTGCTGTAGGTTTTCATAATCTCCGAGACAACGTAGTTTTCCAAAATCGCTCCGTTTATGGCTCCGTTCATCAAGATTTCGGGACTTGAGTAGTGAGTGAGATAACAGACAAGACCCGTATCAAAGAAATACATTTTCGGCGTTTTGATTGTCCGCTTCAAGAGATTGTTGGAGTAGGGGTGCAGAAAGAACACGATACCGGATTTTTCAAGCTCCTTCATCCAGCGCTTCGCCGTGTCATCGCTTACGCCAACATCTCCGGCAATATCATGGATATTCAGCATTTGCCCACTTCTACAGGCGGCGGCACGAATGAAGTCTGCGAACATAACCTTGTCTACGCCGGAGATATCAGTGGACACATCACGGTCAATATAGGTTTGAATATAGCTGCTGTAGAAAACATTTCGGTCTTTGTACTTGCCGCTCCTGTGTCCGGGAAGCCCCCCATCCCAAATTCTTTGATATATCTCGCCGGGCGTTCCGGAAGAAAGAGAAGACTTGCGCTTCTGCAAATTGTCAAGCTCCAACGAAAAGGGCAAAACCTCTTTTGCCCCGAAAAGCTCGCCTTGTGACAGTGCAGACATACGAAGAATTGCCGCCCTTCCTGCCAGTGACTCCTGCGCAAGCTCCATCAGACGGTAGGCTTGAGAACCTGTCAGCCAGTAAGATCCGGGATCGGCACCGTTATCCACGGCTATCTTTATACAAGAAAAAAGTTCCGGTGCATACTGAACCTCATCTATAAGAACAGGCGCAGGATGCAGCTTCAAAAACATCGCGGGATCTGTTTTGGCAAGCTTGCGCTCCTCCAAATCATCCAGCGAGACTTCGGTTCGCTTCGTCCCCTCCATCAGATGCCTGAGCATGGTGGATTTTCCAACCTGACGCGGGCCGGTCAGCAGCACGCAGGCATATTCCTCATTTATGTCTATAAACTTTTTTTCAAGCTGTCGTTCAATATACATTACCCACATCCTCCGGCTAAAATACGATGTACATATATTATAGCCCACAAACACAAAATAAGTCAATGGATTTTCGACAAAATAGGATGCACCGCATATAAAAAACAGCAAAAAGCAAGTAAAATTATCAAAAAGACTTGATTCGTTCAGGGGTGAACGATGTATTATAAATATAGAATATGTGGCAAAACCTGAACTGCCAAGGGTTTATTGGCGGCAGGCAAAAATCACAAAAAATACCATGGGGGGGGGGGGCAACGAAATGATAAGTTTCAGAAAGAGTTTCCAAAAGAAGATTTTTAGTGTAATAGTGTGTCTTTGCATGGTCTGCGGTCTTGTGACCGCTGTGCAGGCGTCGGCAGAAGCAGGCACTTCTTATACGATAGCACTGAAAAGATTAAACGGCAGCGGCAGCGCCTACATTTATCACAGCTTTAGTGAAACGACGAGCTTCACGACAGGTAATACCTACGCATTTTTGGACGGTATTTACAGCGCCGACGATGCGGTGTCTGCCCTTGGTGCCGGCGCAATCCTGAAGGC
>CAVKSD010000047.1:0-13990 GCA_963658905.1 Bacteroidaceae bacterium | reverse complement strand
AAGCAAGGGATATAATGGGATTCGCAGGCAAGAAAATTTCGACAAAATTCGACAGCAAAACCAATCAGCATAAAGCCTCTGCGCTAAATCAGCGGCTGCGTTTAATTTTGCCTGCCTTTTAGCCGTGGTTGCGAGAGCCGGATAATTGTGCTAAAATATATGGGACGCAAAGCGATGCGGACAAAATATGCAAAATACAGCGCCAAAGCGGCGGAAGGCTCGCGGGCGCTTATAGGAGGGATAGACATGGAAAAAATCAATGCGTGGACGGTTTATAGCGAGGAGCAACTTTTCGAGCTTGAAAAACTGAATAAAGAGTATATGGATTTTTTGAGCAGAGGCAAGACGGAAAGAGAATGTGCCAAACTTACTGTTGAAATGGCGGAAGCTGCGGGCTACAGAAACCTCGAAGAGATAATCGCAAAGGGTGAAAGTCTGAAAGCCGGTGATAAGGTTTACGCCGTGAATATGGCAAAGGCGGTAGTTCTTTTCGTAATCGGCGAAAAGCCTATCGAAGAAGGCATGAACATCCTCGGCGCACATATCGACTCACCGAGACTGGATGCGAAACAAAATCCGCTCTATGAAGAATCGGGCTTTGCATATCTTGACACTCACTACTACGGCGGAGTCAAGAAATATCAATGGGTTGCCCTTCCTCTGGCGATACACGGTGTGGTGGCGAAAAAGGACGGCGAAATTGTGGAGGTCGTAATCGGTGAGGACGAAAACGACCCTGTGGTAAGCGTTACGGATCTTCTCCCGCACCTTGCGGCGGAACAGATGAAAAAAGAAGCAGCAAAGGTAATCGAAGGCGAAAAATTGGACGTGCTAATCGGCTCAAAGCCCCTTGCAGAAACCAAGGACAAAGACAAGGACAATGAGAAAAATGCCAAGAGCAAGGAAGCAGTAAAGGCAGGAATCCTCGCGCTTCTCAAAGAAAAATACGGCATGGAGGAAGAGGACTTCCTTTCTGCGGAACTGGAGATCGTGCCGGCAGGAAAAGCGAGGGAAACGGGTCTTGACCGTAGCATGATAATGTCCTACGGTCAGGACGACAGGGTGTGCGCCTTCACTTCCCTAAAGGCGATTCTCGACGTTGAAAAAGTTGAAAGAACCGCTTGCTGCATTCTGGTTGACAAAGAGGAAATCGGCAGCGTAGGCGCTACGGGAATGGAATCCAAGTTCTTTGAAAATACCGTTGCGGAGCTTTTGGACCGCATGGGAGCCTACAGCGATTTGACGCTGAGAAGAACGCTGGCAAACTCGAAAATGCTTTCTTCGGACGTAAACGCAGCTTATGACCCACTCTACGCAGATGCTTACGAAAAGAGGAATTCTTCCATGGCAGGCTGCGGAATGGTCTTCAATAAATTCACCGGAGCAAGAGGGAAATCAGGCTCCAACGACGCCAATGCGGAATATATCGCAAAAATTCGTCGCATCATGGACGACGCAGGAGTCAAATTTCAGCTGGCGGAGCTTGGCAAGGTTGATGTTGGCGGCGGCGGCACCATCGCATATATTTTAGCCCTCTACGGAATGGACGTAATAGACTGCGGCGTTGCGGTACTCAATATGCACGCTCCGTGGGAAATCACTAGCAAAGCCGATGTTTACGAAACCAAACGAGGCTACGAGGTTTTCCTGAGAGACATGAAATAGCCGAAAAAATCGCTAAAACGGAAAAATCAGAAAAGTCGCAAAAAATGACATATAAAAATGCAGAGCCTCTCGCGTGGGTAGTCCGCGGGGGCCCTGCGTTTTGTTTAGATTTTTTCTAGGACTTATTTGCGTATTCTGTATTACTATATCAATATCAATTACTTTCTTGGCTGCCCGAGGACTTGCTATCCGAGTATCACGCTGTCGCTAGCGAACTTCGATCCGCTTATCTCTTCGAACTTGTGGAGCAGATCCTCGATCGTAAGCTGCTTCTTTTCCTCGCCGCAGATATCCAAAATCACCTTGCCCTTGTCCATCATGATGAGCCTGTTTCCGTAGGTTATGGCATCCTGCATATTGTGAGTTACCATGAGGGCGGTGAGATTATGATCGTGGATGATTTTGTCGCTGAGCGAAAGCACCTTTGCTGAGGTTGCAGGGTCAAGAGCTGCGGTATGTTCGTCCAGCAGGAGCAGGCGAGGCTTTTGCAAGGTTGCCATCAGCAGCGTTACTGCCTGCCGCTGACCGCCGGAGAGAAGGCCGACCTTTGTTTTCATTCTGTCCTCAAGCCCCAGCCCAAGCTGCGCAAGAGAGGCCCTGTACATATCCCTTTCTTTCTGGGAGATCCCCCATACCAATGTTCTACGCTTTGTTCTTCTATATGCCATGGCGAGATTTTCTTCTATCATCATGGATGGCGCGGTTCCCATCATCGGATCCTGAAAGACTCTGCCGATATATTTTGCCCGCTGGGTTTCGCTTTGATAGGTCAAATCCTCATCATCGAGGAAAATCCTGCCGCCATCCGCCTTGTGCACGCCTGCTATGAGGTTGAGCATGGTGGATTTTCCCGCACCATTTCCTCCGATTACCGTAATGAAATCCCCGTCGTTGATGGTAAGATTCAGATCGCTAAATATCTGCTTTTCGTTGATTGTTCCTATATTGAATGATTTTTCAATTCCGACCATTTTAAGCATTTTCGTACCTCCTGTTTTTTCTGCGAAGCTTAGCCTCGGCAGATTTTTGCTGAAGAACAGGAAGAGCGAGGGCGAAGGCTACCACGATGGCGGTGATTATCTTCAGATCCGTCGCTTTCAGGAAGCTGAATGTCAGCGCGCAGGCGATAACCGTCCTGTATATTACCGCACCTGCGATTACCGCGAGGAGTTTGAGGGCAAAGTTCATGTCCTTTCTGATAAAAATCACCTCGCCGATGATTACCGATGCAAGACCGATCACGATGGTACCCTGCCCCATAGTTACAAGCGCCGAGCCGTAGTCAAGCTGGGCGATGAGACTGCCGGAAAGAGCCACAAGGCCGTTGGAAATCATTAGACCGAGAGTGATTATCCGGTCCGTTCTGACGCCAAGGGAGCGAGCCATGTTCTGGTTGCTGCCCGTTGCTCTGACCGCACAGCCGATTTCCGTACCGAAGAAATAGTACAGAATTGCCACAATCACAAGGCACACCGTGCATCCTAAGATTATGGAAACGGTGCTGCTTGTCGTGTTTTCCGGAAGCAGGGACAAAAGCCATGTCTTTACGGAAGGTTGCTCAAGAGCCACTGTAGCTTTGTCGCTCATTATTCTGATGTTCACCGAATAAAGGGCAATCATCGTCAGTATTCCGGAAAGTATCGCCGGTATCTGAAATACCGTGTGAAGCACTCCGGTGACAAATCCCGCAAGAGCTCCGGCAAGCATTGCGCAGAGGATTGCAAGACCGGGAGCCATTCCCGCGTTGATGAGAACCACCGTAACCGCAGCGCCGAGAGGGAAAGTTCCCTCTACGGTAAGGTCTGCGATGTCAAGGATTCTGAATGTAAGATATACGCCCAGCGTCAGTATCGCCCAAAGAAGCCCTTGGGAAACGCCGCTTAAAATAGTTGCTGTTGAAATCATTTTTTACCCCTTGCTTTTACTTCTCAGGAAAAATAGTCGCTTTGTCCAAAACATCCTCCGGGATAGTGATTCCCAAAGTTTCTGCCGTTTCTGTATTTACTGCGATTTCGAGGATGTCTTCGGAGGTCTGGTATTCCACAGGCATATCCACAGGAGTAGCTTCGCCCTTGAGAATCTTTACTGCCATAGCCGCCGTAGTCTTGCCCAGTTCGTAGTAGTTGATACCAAAGGTTGCAAAAGCGCCGTTTCCGACCATTCCGGATTCTCCAACGATTGTAGGAAGTCCGCATTCGCCCGCTGCCATGGATACGCTGGTCATGCCGTCTGCAAGAGTGTTGTCGGTCGGAATGTAGATGAAGTCCACCTGACCCTTGAGGGATTCGATTGCAGATTTTGCTTCGTCGATGGCGGAAATCGTCTTAACTACAGATGTCATGCCCTGCTCTTCGATGGCGGCCGCCGCAAGGTCTGCCTGAATCTTTGAGTTTGATTCGCTGGAGCAGTACATGATTGCAACTTTCTCTGCATCCGGAATCAGCTGCTTGCCCAGAGCGATCTGCTGGGATACCGGATTCATGTCTGAGGTACCCGTCAGGTTTGCGCCGGGAGCTTCGTTTGACTCAACAAGGCCGGAAGCCGCAGGGTCTGTAACCGCCGTAAAAAGTACCGGAATCGTGGTGGTCTTTTCCTTGACTGCCGAAGCAGCAGGAGTTGCAACCGCAAGGATGAGATCCGATTCTTCGTTGATGAGTGTGTCGGCAATGGTAGGGCAGTTGCCTGTTTCAGCCGCCGCCGAAAGCTCGTGGATCGTGATATTTTCCCCGTCAACATATCCCGCCTCCGCAAGGCCGTCTATAAAGCCCTGGGTAGCGTTTGTGAGAGCCGTAAATTCACCGAATTTGATGATGCCGATTTTCAGCTTTTCGGTGTCGCTGCTTTCGCTACCGCTATCGCCGCCGCAGGATGCGAGGGAAAGTACCAGTGCCAGGCAAAGCATCAGAGCAAGGCACTTCTTTGATTTGCTTACGATTGATTTCTTTGAGATGTTCATTTTCTTTTCCTCCTTGAACTTCTGTAAATTCCGTTATTGTCTATTGTCTGCAAATAAAAAATCCACTCGGACGGTCAGGCTTTTCCCAAAAGCCCCAACCACAAGCGGACCTAAAAAATGTATTTAAAAGTCACCTGTCTTATTATTCAGCTGTCGTTTCTAAAGTAGTAATAATAATAAGCGTAAAACTTAAATAGCATTTTCTTTCCTCCTGAGTGTTTTTTATAAGCCACTAAACAACTTAAATCATGCACCTATAATAACCCTTAAAAACGGGCTTGTCAATAGTAAATTTTCAGAAAATTTAAAAATTCCACAAAAACCAATAAAAAGAGCGATTTAAATGGTGCGAAACAACAAAAAGCACCTATCTCAGGTGCTTTTCGATCAAGTCTATAAAGGTATCTACATATTCTCCTTTTGCAAAGATTGCTCGTGCCATGGTCTTATTTCCGCCGCCCTTGCCACTATAAATAGAAGCGTTTTCTTTTACGAGCTTTCCGCAGTCCGTTTTGCCGTCGGAAACAAGGAGAACTGTGTGAGTAGGCTCATGAACGAGGAAATAAATTTTTTTGACCTCCGGACTTATTTCTCGGCTGAGGGAAACAAGGTCGCCTGGGGAAAGCAGAGAATATCTGCGGGATACCGGCATTTGCGGCGGATCCTGCGATAGCGCCTTGTCGGAACCATGTGCCGATTTCGGAGAACTGAGTTCTTCGATGATGGAAGCCGCCTCCCGCGCGATTATTTCTTTTTTCAGAAAATGGAGGCTCGCCCGTATTTCCTTGTCCTTTTCCCGACTTATGCGGAATTTATCCAGTATGTCCGCTTCCCCTGCGCTCAGGGAATTGCAAAGGGTGTTAAGAATCTCAAACTGCTGCTGGTATTTTTCAAAAGCGCGTTTCCCCGCCTCAAAATAGATTCGATACATTCCCTTGTTAGCTTCCAGCTTATAGATTTTTATCAGCCCCACCTGGGCCGTAGATGAGGGATGAGTGCCGCAGCAAGCCGCGCAGCCCCAGTCGTATTCCACGCTACCGATTCCCACCAAAGTGATATCTTCTTTAATCGTGAGCTTTTTTCGCATTGGCTGACGGTCAGCTTCTTCAAAACTGTCAAAATGTCGGGTGATCATCGGCATATCGGCTGTTATCACCTCGTTTGCAAGACGCTCAGCTTCCAGACACATCTCCCAGGTGATGGCTTCGGCTCGTGCCTCGTCTTCGAGGGAAATGTCGATGGTCATATAGCCCTCGCCCATGTGGAAGCCACGATTGATGCCGCACCATTCCCTGTAAAATATGCCTGTGAGAATATGCTCGCCGCAGTGACGCTGCATATTGTCAAAACGCCGCGGCCAGTCAAGGACAAGCTGCACATTTGCACCGACACGCAAAACTTCGTAAGCCTCTTGTTCTCTCCCCTGGGGAATAATCAGTTTGTGGTATATCTCACCCTCATATTCATAAACTTCTGCAAGAGGAAAGCCCGAAACAGCTCCAAGATCGCAGCTCTGACCACCGCCCTCCGGAAAGAACACCGTGCGGTCAAGGGTAAGAAGCAAGGCTCCCTCCCTTTCGGACAGGGAAGTTATAACCGCCTCTGCCTCTTTCAAATATACATTTTCTTTAAATAATCGAATCGTCTGCATTATATTTCCTCCATATATACACCGAGTATAGCACAAAACCGTCGCCATGCATATAGTGAAATAGCAAATATGAGGTGAAGCAGATATGAACAACGTAATACTTTTGGCACTTGTGGCAACCCTTGGCACATGGTTTATAACCGCCATGGGCGCCGCAACGGTTGTGTTTTTTAAGAAAAACGATCCCAAAGCCATGAAACTCATGCTGGGCTTTTCTGCGGGAGTCATGATAGCGGCAAGCTTTTGGTCCCTGCTTTCTCCGGCGATAGAAAGGGCAGAAGCCTCCCTTGCCGCTCCGGCGTGGCTCGTCGCAGCAGGGGGATTTGTTCTCGGCAGCGGA
This sequence comes from Bacteroidaceae bacterium, assembly GCA_963658905.1. Lineage (GTDB taxonomy): Bacteria > Bacillota > Clostridia > Peptostreptococcales > Anaerovoracaceae > CAG-238. The sequence continues at coordinate 7,378 of CAVKSD010000047.1, read as the reverse complement.
TTCATGTTTTTCTGCGATAGATATATAAGGCGAATAGATCTTGGGGAAAAGACTTCGGGAAAACTTAGCAGCTCCCTGCTGCTTGTGATATCCATTACACTGCACAATATCCCCGAAGGACTTGCGGTGGGCGTGGCATTCGGGGCAATCAACCAAAGCGTAAATATGCCGGAAGCCCTTATGGGGGCAATCAGCATCGCGGTGGGAATCGGGATCCAGAACTTTCCGGAGGGAGCCGCCGTATCGGTACCCCTCAGAGGTGAGGGCTATTCTCGGAAAACCTGTTTTCTCATAGGGCAAGCCACAGCCATGGTGGAGCCTGTCAGCGGCGTTATCGGGGCGGCGATGGTTATACACATACAGCAGATGCTTCCCTATGCTCTTTCCTTTGCGGCAGGCTCCATGATATTGGTGGCGGTACACGAACTGATTCCACAGGCACAGGCAGAGCGGGAAGATGGCGAGATTCGCTATACTATGGGAATTTTGGGCGGTTTTGCCCTGATGATGACCCTTGATGTTGCGCTGGGATAATATTTGGATAATATAATGTAAAGCAAGGGTATACCCCACTTACGGGTTATGCAGCGAAGGCGAAAGGAGGCACAGCTTAGCAAATGAGGGGAGAATGCGGATGAGGAAAGCATTGATTTGTATTTTTACGGTGTGCTTCGCGGTTTCGGCAGTGGCAAGCATATTTTTTATCGACGATACGGAAACAGAGCCGGAAACCTTGAATGCCTTGAAAAATTCGGGGATGTGGGAAGAAAGCTCCGGAAATTCCGGTGAAGAAATAACCATTGTCATTGACGCCGGACACGGAGGAATGGACGGGGGAGCCTCGGCTGCCGACGGCACCTTGGAAAAGGACATAAACCTTGCCATTGCCAAAGCTCTTGCGGAAGAAATGAAAGGATATCCCGTAAACGTAGTCATGACAAGAGAGGAAGACTGCGGGCTTTATGAGGAAAAGGGGCAGAGCATACGGCAGAAAAAAAGAGAGGATCTGCTGCGGCGAAAAGAAATTATGGAAGGGGACGGGGTGGAACTGGCGGTGTCCATTCACCTAAACAGCTTTCCACAGGATGAAAAAGTATACGGGGCGCAGGTTTTTTATCCGCTCGCGCAAACAAAGGGAACGGATGTTTCTGTTGCGGAGAACCCGTCGAAAAAATATGCCGAGGCAATCCAAAAATCCCTTGAAATCAACATAGAGGACGGGCGGGAAAGGGAAGCGATGGTAAAGAACGACATCTTGCTTTTTAAGAACGCCGGGTCAAACATGGTGTTGGTAGAATGTGGATTTTTGTCGAACCCCGCCGAAGCCGGCAAACTGAAAACGGCTGAATATCAACGGATTTTATCCGAGGCAATTTGGGCGGGAATCAACGACGTTTTATGCCTGAAAGCCTTGCCGAAATGTAAAATTATCGACAGTGAGAACGAAAAACAATAATCAAAAAAATCGGGCTCAAAAATCTGTGGATAACTTCCTCTTGACAAATGAACGAGCAGGGTGAGCATATTGAAATTTGAACAAAAAACGAGAGCGGAGTTATCCACATGCACAAGTGGATAGAATTGTATACAATCGCTTCAAAACTTGTGGATAATTCCCCTTGCCGTTGAAAAATAAGCCCTTAAGCCGTGTTGAAAAATGTTTGCAGGGTTGCGAACAGAGGTTGACATAATCGCACCGAAAAAAATTATGGCGCAGACTATTCATCTACGCCAAGGTCGCTTAAAAAGTCTTCAAAGTCCTCATAGTTTCGATTCACAAAATCGTGAATTACCGAGTGATTGAATTCATATTTTGAGACGAGCACCAGCAAAGGCCCGTATTTTGACCCCATGAGTTGGGTTTCGAGCCTGATAATATTTTCGCGACTGCGGGAGGCAAGAACAATTTGCCCGTTTTCCAGCACATAGCAGATGCCGAAAAGATCGTCGTACATATAATAGATAGGCTGGTGCAGGTGGTCGTTGTTTGGATAGTAGACTGCGAACAATTTGCCGCATTCATGCTCCGACACCATGGAACGTTTTAAAAGGGGAAAAGCCTCGATATCAAAGCCCGACAGTTCGCCCGCCGCGTCGTAAACCGTAACATATTCCGGCTGATTGAGCATGAGAGAGGCTTCCCACAGGCTGATGCGGAAAGAGGAAAGCTTTTCGTATTTGACAACCTTAAGCCCCTCAAGGGTTATGCGGGTTACGGCAAGATAATATTTTGCGTCAAATTCCAAAAGAGACTCGCAAAGATAGCTTTTGCGTGTGCTGAAAGTGCCGAAATCCGAGTCGCTGCCGGTGGCGTAGTAGTCGGAATTGCTGCCGGTGGTTTCATCGTCCTCTTTTATGGAATTGCGGAGCATATCCGCCGCCGCAAAAGAGGCAAAAAGATCCGTCCGCACGTAGTTCTTCGTAAGAAGTTTTGCTCCCTCAAAATCCCGCGCAAAGCAGCGCATGAGAAAATAGTTTATTACCTGGAAAGGAGAGGAAAGTTTTGTACATTCCTTGCAAATCAAAGCGTGATGTTCTTCGTCGGATAAATTGATCTTAGGAGTGAGCAGAAAGTCGAATTCGTAAAGCTTCTTCGGAAGCGGAATCCCGCTTCTTTCATTAAACTCAACAAATGATTGAACGAGAAAGCGCAGTTCACGCTCCGAAACGGGATTTTTTTCACCTCCAAGCCCTGCCGAAAGACCTTGTTCGACGGCTGCGACAGATTCTTTCATCTCTAAATTGCGCCTGCCTCTGAAACATTCAAAGGTTTCAAGCCCGTATTCCTGCCAGTCAAAATAGAAAAACTGGAACATATCAAGGGACTCTTCGGGGGTTTCCACCAACCAGTGCGCCTTGACGCAGCAGACCCCCATGAGACGGGTGTCGGTGATCCATGCGCTTATGAATCTATGAGACGAGTTCTTATCCCCTGCGTGAAGTCCGCCTTCGATAACATGAAAATTTCTGAAAATATTTTTTTGTTCCATCTGTCTGTCTTTCTGCTTATGCGCTTTGCGTGTTGCCCTATGCCGCCCCAAGAGGCGAGGCTTAAATGGTTTTTATATATTTTCAGTATAACTTATTTGAAAGTGATTGACAAGTGAATTAAAGGGTATATAATATTTGTACGGCGAAAGCCGAAACATAATAAAATCCTTATTAAGAGTGGCTGAGGGAATAGGCCCGATGACGCCCGGCAACCTAGACGTTTCAGGAGTGAAGCGAAAAAGGTGCTAAATCCTACAGAATTTTCACAGCAGATTCTGAAAGATGAGGAACGATTGAAAAAATCACGAGCCTCTCTTTCTGGGAGGCTTTTCCTTTTGTATAGGTAATGCGATAAGGATGAAAAAACGGAGGTAATAGAAATGAAAAGATTATTCACATCGGAATCCGTAACCGAGGGGCATCCGGATAAACTCTGCGACCAAATCTCCGACGCGATTTTGGACGCGATTTTCGAAAAAGACCCATACGGCAGAGTTGCCGCCGAGTCCACAACCACCACGGGATATGCAATGGTTATGGGAGAAATTTCCACAAAATGTTATGTTGACATCCCGAAAATCGTCAGACAGGTTATCCTTGACATAGGATACGACCGTTCGGAATACGGATTTGACGGCAACACCTGCGCGGTGCTTTCGGCGATCGACGAGCAGTCCGGGGACATCGCCATGGGAGTTAACAAGTCCCTGGAATACAAGGACGGAAGCCTCAGCGATGAGGACAAAATCGACACCATCGGCGCGGGGGATCAGGGCATAATGTTCGGATTTGCCTGCAATGAAACGCCGGAACTCATGCCGGCTCCGATTTCCTACGCCCACAAGCTAGCAAAGAGGCTTGCAGACGTGAGAAAGGACGGCACCCTCACATATCTCAGACCTGACGGCAAAACACAGGTTACCGTTGAGTACGACGGCGACAAGGTAAAGAGAATCGACACGATACTGATTTCAACTCAGCACGATCCGGACGCCACTCAGGAGCAAATAAAAAAAGACATGATTGAGCACGTAATCAAGCCGATTATCCCATCTGAGCTTATCGACGCGGACACGAAATACTTTGTAAATCCTACGGGACGTTTCGTAATCGGCGGGCCTCACGGAGACTCCGGGCTCACAGGACGCAAGATCATCGTAGATACCTATGGCGGTTATGCCCGCCACGGCGGCGGCGCCTTCTCCGGCAAAGACCCTACAAAGGTTGACCGTTCGGCAACTTATGCCGCAAGATATGCCGCAAAGAATATCGTAGCAGCAGGAATCGCAGACAAGGTAGAAATTCAGCTCGCATATGCAATCGGCGTTGCAAAGCCTGTTTCCATCCTCGTTGACAGCTTCGGCACAGGCAAAATCTCGGACGAAAAGATCGCAGAACTGGTAGAAAAGAATTTCGACCTTAGACCTGCGGCGATCATCCGCGACCTAGACCTCAGAAGACCGATTTATAGGCAGACCGCAGCCTACGGCCACTTCGGAAGAACCGACGTGGATCTTCCTTGGGAACACACCGACAAGGCGGAAACACTTCGCAAGCAGGCCGGACTGTAATACCTCAGAATACTTATAACAATACATAAAAAACCGATGCCTCGTGCGTCGGTTTTTTGCGGTGGCGCAGGGGATGAGCGGCATCAGAGGGCTTGCCTGCCGACACCTACGCGGCGGCTTTGGCAATTTGGTGCGCGCACACAAAAAATACGGGAAATTTTGTGTTTTTCTTTGTATTCTTTGACGAAAAATCTTGACAAAGGGCGCCTCTGAGATTAAAATAATAATGTTTTTTTGTACGAATTTTACGCGACGAGGAGGGAAAATATGAAGCAGGTTAAGTATATTTTTGTGACGGGAGGAGTTGTATCGGGACTCGGAAAGGGAATTACGGCCGCTTCACTTGGCAGACTTCTCAAGGAACGGGGATTCAAGGTCGCAGCCCAAAAGCTCGACCCATATATAAACGTAGATCCGGGAACCATGAGCCCGTATCAGCACGGCGAGGTGTTCGTAACGGAGGACGGAGCTGAAACAGATCTTGATCTTGGACACTACGAAAGATTTATCGACGAGGATCTCAACAGATTCTCAAATCTTACCTCCGGCAAGGTTTATTGGAACGTCCTGAACAAGGAAAGACGGGGCGAGTATCTGGGCGAAACCGTTCAGGTTATTCCTCATATCACCAACGAAATCAAATCGTTTATTTACAATGTAGGCAGGGCTTCCGACGCAAACATCGTAATCACAGAGGTTGGCGGAACCACGGGAGACATTGAAAGTCAGCCGTTCTTAGAGGCGATCAGACAGGTGGGACTCGAGGTCGGACCTGAAAATGCCCTATTCATTCATGTTACTTTAGTTCCTTATCTTCACGGCTCCGACGAGCATAAGAGCAAGCCCACCCAGCATTCCGTCAAGAACCTCCAGGGACTTGGAATCAAGCCGGACATAATCGTGCTGAGGGCGGACGAGCCTATCGAAGAAAGCATATTCAAAAAAATCGCCCTGTTCTGCAACGTCAAGCCGGACTGCGTAATCGAAAATATCACCATCCCGGTGCTGTACGAGGCGCCGCTGATGCTGGAAGCTCATAATTTTTCGGATGTGGTTCTCAGAGAACTGGGGCTCAGCGCGCCGAAGCCTGATCTTGCTGGGTGGCGAAAGATGATCGACAATATTCATAGCGCAGAGCATGTAGTAAGAATCGGCCTTGTGGGAAAATATATTCAGCTTCACGACGCATATCTTTCCGTTGCGGAGGCACTTCGCCACGCGGGATATGCCTTCAAGACAAAGGTTGAAATAGAGTGGATCGACTCGGAGGAAATAAACGAAAAGACCGTAGCCGAAATTGTCGGAGGCCTCGACGGGGTAATCGTGCCGGGAGGCTTCGGAAACCGCGGAATCGAGGGCAAAATCCTTACCGCAAAGTATTGCAGAGAAAATAACATTCCTTACCTCGGAATTTGTCTTGGAATGCAGGTGGCGGTAATCGACTTTGCCAGAAATGTCTGCGGACTTGCGGACGCAAATTCCGGCGAGTTCGACGAGATTTCAAAGAACAAGGTCATAGACTTCCTGCCTGACCAAAGCCACCAGATAGATAAGGGCGGCACACTTAGACTCGGGGCTTATCCTTGCAAAATAGCATCGGGAAGCGTAATGGAGCGTTGCTATAAGAAACCGGAAATTTCCGAGCGCCACCGTCACCGCTATGAGTTTAATAATGACTATCGCCAGCGCCTGATAGATGCAGGGCTTGTAATCAGCGGCACATCGCCTGATGGCAACATCGTCGAAACTGTGGAGGTGCCGGAAAACGATTTCTTCGTAGGGGTTCAATTCCACCCTGAGTTCAAGAGCCGGCCTAACAGACCGCACCCGTTATTTTTGGGATTGATTGAAGCCTCATTAAAGGGTAAAATATAAGTAGGAAACCGAAAGAAATCGAGACAGTCGAAAGACGAGGAGGAGTTATGCCAAAAGAAATATACGAAAATCCCCTTTGCGCCCGCTATGCATCGAAGGAGATGCAGCATATTTTTAGCCCGGATAACAAATTCGGAACATGGCGAAAGCTGTGGATCGCCCTTGCGGAGAGCGAAAAGGAGCTTGGGCTTGCAATCACGGACGAGCAGATAGCAGAGCTCACATCGCATCAGACTCTGACAGACGAAGCCTACGCGAAGGCGGCGGATTATGAGCATAAACTAAGACATGATGTTATGGCGCATATCAAGACCTATGCGGAGGAATGTCCGAAGGCGGCGCCTATCATTCATCTGGGGGCGACGAGCTGCTTCGTGGGGGACAACACGGATATAATACAAATGAAGCAGGGTCTTGCGAAGATAAGACAGCTTCTGCTGACCCTCATCGAAGCGCTGGCGGATTTTGCAGAAAAGAATAAGGATGTTCCGACCCTTGCCTATACGCACTACCAGGCGGCGCAGCCTACCACGGCAGGGAAACGCGCATGCCTTTGGCTTCAGGACTTCGTCATGGACTACGAGAGACTTTCATTTGAACTTGAAAATCTGCGGCTTCTGGGCTGCAAAGGCACCACGGGCACCTGCGCAAGCTTTCTTGAGCTTTTCGCAGGAGACAGGGAAAAGGTCCTCGCACTTGAGGGTAAAATCGCATCGAAGATGGGATTTTGTGCGTGCATGCCTGTTTCCGGACAGACATATTCTCGCAAAGTTGACAGCTTCGTGCTGAACGTGCTTGCCGGGATCGCCCAGAGCGCAAGCAAGATGGCAATCGACCTGAGGCTTATGGCTCACATGAAAGAATTTGACGAGCCTTTTGAAAGCTCGCAGGTGGGGTCATCGGCGATGGCATATAAGCGAAATCCTATGCGCTCTGAGCGC
>CAVKSD010000046.1:0-14203 GCA_963658905.1 Bacteroidaceae bacterium | reverse complement strand
CTGAGGTTGCAAAGCTTTAGCGTATCTATCCGAGGAAATCGAAAAATTATAAGCCAGATTCATACACTTTTAAAAAGCAGCAGGCGCGACTGAATGTATCGGTCGTTTCTGCTGCTTTTGTTATTTTGCTTGCTTCAGTTTTTCCTGTAACCGAAATTTCCTCCCCTGCATATACTGTTATAGTTTGCGAGGTGATTGTATGGGAATTGATACGAGGGAATTATTTGCCCGGCTTATCCAGTGCGAGGCCGGCGGCGAGGGAATCGAAGGTATGCAGGCGGTGGCTACGGTTATTATGAACCGTGCGCGAGCAACAGAGGGAGAATTTGCGCGGGTCAGCAGCGGCGGCGATGTGCGCGCCGTAATCACACAAACCGGACAGTTTGTCTGTATGCGGGAAACCGTCGGCGGCAAGTATAACAGCCAAAACGTCTACAATATGTCTCCCACCGACGAGCATTACGAAATCGCCGATTGGGCACTTTCCGGCGGCAGGCTCCAAGCCGTTGGCGAATCTCTTTTCTTCTTCAATCCCTACAGCAGCACCTGTCCGCAATATTTTCCTACCAGCGTAGGAGCTTTCTATAATCGCGTCGGCAATCACTGCTTTTATGCGCCGACGGAAAAATATTTGGATACATAGGAGGTATTTTATGACGCCTTGTGGCATGAATCAGGTCACGCCTACGATGATACGAAATGGGCAGATGACCGTGGGAGATAAGATAATTTTTGAAGAGACTGCCGAGGCGGCGGCAGGCAGCGTTGAAGCTTCCGCCAAGGCTGACAAGGCTGACAAGGCTACTAATGCTGCCGAAGCCGCCGAAGCTTCCGGCGACGTCAATACAGTGGTAGCTCCGTCAGGAACGTCAGCACCGGAGGTCGCCGAAACCGCAGCCGCTGTGGAAATTGCGGCAGTGGCGAGCACAGGAGTATTCGCCGCCCCAAGCGCGGCTTCCGCACCGGATTCCGACGCTCTTTCATACGGCGAGGGAACGGTAACAAAAAAACCTGCAAATTCGCAGGGCTATCAAAGCGTCGGTCTTCCTCCGAGCTGGCCTAACACATCGGGGCAAATCGCCTATCCGAGCGAAGACCGCAATCAGATTTCTTATGGGCGAATGACGGACTATTTTCAGGGGGCAATAAACGGCGATGAGTCTTCTTCCTCACCGACATTTACCGTTCCCAGCAATCCCATGACGCCGCCGGAATACACCCAGACCCTAGACTACGACTCGATACAATACATGAACGGCTTTCTCCGCACGCAAATCGGTCGTTTCATCAGGTTTGAGCAGCTTGTCGGCACCAATATCGTCGAAGATCGTTCGGGCTTTCTCGTCGGGGTCAGCAACAACTATGTGATACTTCAGGAAATCGGCACCGGCAACATCATGACCTTTGACACCTTTTCCATAAAGTTTGTCTACATTTATTATGAAGATTTTGAAGTAGCAAGAGGCGCTACTTCAGCATATTGATAATTCGTGAGACAGTTTCCTCCGGCGCTTCTTTTTGGATTTTGACCCTATCATCAGCCCAGCCGGTATAAAGGGGAAGTCTCTTGCGGTAAAGGATTCCCGCCGGCACTGCCTGACTGATGGGCCTGCCCTCTGCGGAAAGAGACGTTATGTCCCGATCCAAAAATATGATGCGACCGTTTTCTGCCAGCCCATAGTAGTTTTCTTCGCGGGTAACGATTCCACCACCACAGGCAATTACCGCACCTGTAACCTTGGAAAGTTCCGCGACGACCTCCGACTCGCAGCGACGAAAAGCATCCTCTCCGCCCTCGGCAAAAATTTCGGGAATCGTTTTTCCCTCCATGGCAACCACCATTTCATCGACGTCATAGAACGGGCGGTTAAGCTCCGCAGCCAAAATGGCGCCGATGGTGGTTTTGCCGACTCCCGGCATACCGATGAACACATAATTTTGTTTATTAAATATAAGTTCAGCCTCTATGTTTTCTGCCACTTTGCTGTCAATTTTCCTGTCAAAAAACAATTCTGCCGTGGAAAGCGCCTGTAGCACCAGCATTTTCATGCCGGAAAGGTTGTTTATCCCTGCCTTCTTCGCCTGGCAGAGGAAATTTGTCCGAAGCGGATTATAAATAACGTCTACCGCCCATTCAAGGTTTGGAAAGCTTGCCGGAAAAACCGCCGAGCGCCCGGTGTTTGGATACATTCCTACTGGTGTTGTATTTACAAGGATTTCCCCATCTCGCCTTTCCTTTAAATTTTCGTAGTTAAGCTTTCCTGTTCTGCTGACAATATCTATCCTTGCTGCGCCCAAATCCCTCAGAGCCTTGCACACAGCCTTTGACGCGCCGCCGCTTCCCAGAACAGTCACCGCTTTTCCGCCTACCTGAGCGCCGGCTTCTTCAAGGCTTTTCTTGAAGCCGAAATAGTCCGTGTTGTAGCCGATAACCTTGCCGCCGCGCCTTACAATGGTATTTACAGCCCCGATTTCTCCGGCTTCCGCGGCAATTTCGTCGCAAAACTCCATTACGGTTTCCTTGTATGGAATCGTAACGTTAAGTCCAATCCAATCGCCGTTTCTGACAAAGTCCTCAACATCCTCTGGCTCTTTCTCAAAGATTGAATATTCGTAATCTATCCCCGTAAGTTCTGCAATTCGAGCATGAATTTCCGGGCTGAAACTGTGTTTTAAGCTGCGTCCCAAAAGCCCGCAGCGTGGAGTTTGTGCCTTCAAATCTCCTGTGGTTCTGTTTGCTTCCATATTTTCCTATCCTATACTTTATATTGTTTATGTTGTTTTTGTCGATCATACAGACAAATTTTCGTCTTCCTGCATCCTGTATCCTACGCCCAGCTCTGTAAATATATACTTTGGCTCTCCCGGATTTTTTTCCAGTTTTCGGCGGATATTCGCCATATTTACACGTAAAATTCGGTTGTTATCGTCCGCATACGGCCCCCAAACTTCGTTTATGAGGGTGTCGTAGGTCATAACCTTGCCTGAATTTTTTGCAAGAAGCGAAACTATCTTATACTCCACTCTGGTAAGATGCACTTCTTCCCCCTCGACGCTGACGATTCGCCTTTCAAAGTCGATAAAAAGCCCGCCGGCAGAATATGGCCTGTTGCTGTTTGTGGCATCATCCGTCAGCTTGTTATTGTGCCGGATTGCGGTGCGGATTCGCGCCAGCAGTTCAAAGGTGCCAAAGGGCTTGGTAATATAGTCGTCTGCCCCCGCGTCCAGCGCCGCAACCTTTTCTTTTTCCTGGGTTCTGGCAGAAATCACTATAATCGGGAGGCTGGACCATTCTCTCGTTTTCTTGATAATTTCCATTCCGTCTATGTCCGGAAGTCCCAAATCCAACAGCACCAAATCCGGAAGCGAGGAGGTGATCATTGTAAGCCCGTCCTTGCCGTTGTGGGCAACGCTGACCTTATATTGATGTGAATCCAAGGTTTTGCTTATGAAATCGCAAATACTTTTTTCGTCCTCTATAATTAAAATCGAGATTTTCTGGTACATTTTCTCTATTCCTCCTTTTCCTTTGGCAGCGAAAAGCAAAACTCCGCGCCGTCGTGATGATTTGCGGCAATTATCCTGCCGCCGTGAGCCGTTACAATGGTCTTGCATATCGAAAGGCCTATGCCCATTCCTTTGTAGCCGTCCGTTTTGGTCTTCTCCGAGCGATACCCGTCGCCGTCAAAAATCGTTTCAAGCCTGTCCTCGTCGATACCCACCCCGTAATCTCTTATGTGGAAAAAAACTTTCTCCTCGTCTTCGTCAATGGTAAGTTCCAGGGGTTTTGTGCTTTTTGCGTGCATCTGAGCGTTTTGTAAAATATTTATGATTACCTGCTGAATCAGCATGGCGTCCATCATTACCATAATCACATTGTCCGGCACGCTGACGTGAACCTTCGCCTCCGGAAAGCGTTTTTTGAAGTGAATTACCGCAGCCGACGCCACTTCGTCCACCGGCTCAAGGGATTTTGCCACCGAGGCTGTTTCGTTGTCGATTCTCGTTACCGACAGCAGATTTTCCACCATGTTTAAAAGCCAGTTTGCGTCGTCATTTATGTGGCTCACCAGTTCCCGTTTTTCCTCGTCGGTAAGGCTTTCTCCCATTTCAAGGTAAGACTGACTGCTTCCGATTATGCCGGTAAGGGGCGTTCGCAGATCGTGGGAAACGGCTCGCAAAAGATTTGCCCGCATCTTTTCCTTTTGCGCCTCCATAAGCTCCTTTTCCTGTTTTGCAAGCTGCTTCGCCTGCTCTTTCATGTTGGTACTCATAGCGGAAGTGATGATGCCGATTGCGAACATTCCGAGGAAAGTTACCTGATAGCCGTCGATTGCAAAGTTGAAATCCTGATATGGATAGGTGAAGAAAAAGTTTACGCTCAGGACGCTCATTATGGAAAAAAGCATTCCGTAAACATATCCGCTGGTGTATCTTGTGATTATGAAAACTCCCAAAGTATAGAGCATCGCAATGTTCAGGGACGGGTCGGAGGCTGTTTTCTGGAAGAAAAACGAGGCGAAAGTCGCAATGGTAAAAACCATGATGCAAAGCAATATGTCCTGCCTGTGGGACGCCGCAAGCTCGCCCTTTTCCGACAGCAACCGCTGTATTTTCTCTTGTTCGTCTTTCCTATCGCTCTTATATTTAATATCGTTTTCCATTATGCAACTCCCCAAGTAAATAGTATATCAAATATATTAAAATGTCGCTGAGTTATATCCTACACTTATTTTACCGTATAAAGGCGGCAATTTCCAGTATTTTATTCATTTTTACAGCTTCATTTTTTACATTTTTTACGTCTTTCTTCGGTCTTTCTCACCATTAAGCTCCGGGCGGCATAGAATAAAGCATAGATTTAATAAGAAAGGGGTATTTATTTTGATTAAAGATCCTTATATAGGTATGCCCATAATCATGGGCGGCAGATGTGACACAACGCCTGCAAAGCCCGAAAAGCCGCCTCAAACTCAGAATCAGAGCCAAAATCAGAATCAAAATTCCGAAACCTCCGGCGGAGGAAACGACTCCGGCGGGGCAAGCGGCTCCGGCGGAAGTTCTGCTCCTGCGAACAGTTCCGGCTTTGACGCCATGTACCTTGGCAGTCTTCCCATTGCCATGGCCTACACGCCGATGCAGCAGTGGAAAACCACTTATTCCCTCGAAAAAGGTCTGTCGCAGGGAACGATTTTTCCCGAATTAGACCTGCCATTTGATGGGAGAACCATTTTGAGCCGGCAGCGGAAAGGAGGGCGAAACTGATGGATAGGCAGGAATTATTCGATAAGGTGCAGCAGGCAGGTTTTGCGCTCTACGACACGGCGCTGTTCCTCGATTCTCACCCGACAAACAGCATGGCGTTGGATTTCTTCCGAGAAAATCAGAAAATGTATATGCAGTATCGCGACGAATACGAAAAAAACTACGGCCCTTTGACATTCTACGGAGTTGATACTTCCAAGGGCTGGACTTGGACGCAGGGCCCTTGGCCTTGGGAAGTGGAGGCATAGTATGTGGAATTACGAAAAAAGACTTCAGTACCCGGTAAATATCAAAAATCCCAACCCGGCGCTGGCAAAATTTATAATCACACAATACGGTGGGCCTGACGGCGAGATCGGCGCGTCCCTTCGCTATCTATCCCAGCGCTACAGTATGCCTTATCGCAATGTAGCCGGAATTTTGACGGACATCGGCACGGAGGAAATCGGGCATCTGGAAATGGTTGCTACAATCGTTCACCAGCTCACCCGAAACATGACCATGGAAGAAATCAAAGAAGCCGGCTTTGAGACTTATTTTGTAGACCATACGGCGGGAGTGTACGCTCAGGCAGCGGCAGGCTTTCCTTTCGATGCCCTCTGCTTTGCTTCCAAGGGGGACGCCATTACCGACCTCACGGAAAATATGGCTGCGGAGCAAAAGGCTCGAACCACCTATGACAATATCATCCGCCTCTGCGACGACCCCGATGTTCTCGATCCGATCCGTTTCCTGAGAGAACGTGAAGTGGTGCATTATCAACGCTTTGGTGAGGGGCTAAGGCTCGTACAGGACAATCTTAACTCAAAGAATTTCTACGCCATCAACCCGGAATTTGATATGTAACAGAAAAGAGGGCCGTGCGCTAATGGGAACTAATCGTTAGCGTACAGTCCTCTTGCTTTGCGTATATTCTTTTAAATGGATACTTTTCAAAGTGAAATAGATTTTCGCCTCTGCGCTATATGATATAGATATTCGAATACATCTCAGTCTGGCGTTCTAACAGATCTTGCAGCGTGATTCCGCCGAGGTAGTTTTCCACCACCTCCTGCAAGCCCTTCCAAAGGGCAATGGTTGCGCAAAAAGCGCTTCTCTCGCAACCCGCCGGGTCATCCTCAAGACAGACTACCGGTGCGAGGCTTCCCTCTGTCAATTCAAGAATCTCCTTGACCGTATAGGCACTTGCCGCCCTTGCCAGGCGATATCCCCCCTGAGAGCCGCGGCTTACTTTGAGAAATCCCCCTCGGTTCAGCACCGGAATGATTTGCTCCAGATATTTCTTCGAAATTTCCTGCCTCTTCGCGATATCCTTTAGGGAAACATATCCCTCGCCTTGGTGCTCGGCAAGATCCACCATCATACGCAGCGCGTACCGTCCTTTTGTGGAAATCTTCATGGCAGCCTCTACTCTGCAAACATCGGGGTGGAAAGGTATCTTTCTCCGGTGTCGGGAAGCAGCGCGACGATTACTTTGCCCTTGTTTTCCGGGCGCTTTGCAAGCTGGAGTGCTGCAAAGGCAGCGGCTCCAGAAGAAATTCCAACGAGGACTCCGCCCTTTCTTGCGAAAGTTCTGCCTGTTTCAAAGGCGTCGTCGTTTTCTACCGGGATAATCTCATCGTAAACTCCTGTGTTCAGCGTTTCCGGCACAAATCCCGCGCCGATTCCCTGAATCTTGTGTGGTCCTGCCGTTCCCTTGGAAAGCACCGGAGAGCCTGCAGGTTCTACCGCAACTACCTTGACATTCGGATTCTTGCTCCTTAGATATTCTCCCACTCCGGAAAGAGTGCCGCCGGTGCCGACTCCCGCAACAAAGATGGCAACCTTTCCGTCCGTGTCCTCCCAGATTTCAGGGCCGGTGGATGCCTTATGCACCGCAGGGTTTGCAGGATTTGTGAACTGGCTCGGAATAAAGCTGCCCGGTGTTTTCTTTGCAAGTTCCTCAGCCTTTGCTATGGCGCCTTTCATGCCTGCCGCTCCGTCGGTTAAGACAAGCTGCGCTCCGTAAGCCTTTAGGAGATTACGGCGTTCCACGCTCATGGTTTCCGGCATGGTGAGAACGATCTTGTAGCCTCTGGCCGCAGCCACTGCCGCAAGTCCGATTCCGGTGTTTCCGCTGGTAGGTTCAATTATTGTAGCTCCCGGTTTCAGCACTCCTGTCTTTTCCGCATCGTCAATCATGGCTCTTGCGATCCTGTCCTTTACGCTTCCTGCCGGATTGAAATACTCCAGCTTGCCGTAAATCTCAGCTTGGGTATCCTCGCCTCCGATAATGTCATTAAGCTTCAGCAGCGGTGTGCCGCCGATCAAATCAGTAATCTTTTCGTAAACTTTCATTTTGTCTCCCTCTTTTCCTATAATTCCTATCTGTTTTATAGGAATTATATTAGCACTGTTTCCCGCCCCTGTCAATAGGGAAATTCAAAAAAATTCTGAACATTTTTTATGCATACGCGCACAATCATGATGACCGGCTCAGCCGGTGGTTTTATTCCGCTAAAGCTGCAAAAAAATTCGGCAGGACCCTCCGAAGAGAGCTCTGCCGATTGTTTTTTGTATATTGTTATTAGACGATTATGCGACTAACCTTGGAATTACATCATTCCCATGCCGCCCATGCCCTGAGCGCCGCCGCCCATTGCTACAGGCGGTGCAGGTTCCTTGATGTCTACGATGCCCGCTTCCGTGGTAAGGAGCATTGCCGACGCGGATGCCGCATTTTGCAGTGCGCTTCTTGTAACCTTCGCAGGGTCAACGATGCCCGCCGAAATCATGTCTACATATTCCTCGGTTGCGGCATTGAGTCCAACGCCTACGCCGGATTTCTTAACCTCAGCCACAACAACGCTTCCCTCAAGTCCTGCATTCTCTGCAATCTGTCTTACCGGTTCTTCAAGAGCGCGCCTTATGATCGCAGCGCCTGTCTTTACGTCGCCCGCAAGGGTGTCAACATAAGCTGCTACTGCCGGAATTGTGTTCACCAGTGCAACGCCGCCGCCGGATACGATACCCTCTTCAACCGCAGCCTTTGTTGCGTTAAGAGCGTCCTCGATTCTAAGCTTTCTTTCCTTTAATTCGGTTTCTGTAGCTGCGCCGACCTTGATGACCGCAACTCCGCCTGCAAGTTTTGCAAGTCTTTCCTGAAGTTTTTCCTTGTCGAACTCAGAAGTGGATTCTTCGATCTGGAGTTTGAGGCTTGCGATTCTTGCCTTAACGTCCTCGGAAGCTCCGCCGCCGGATACGATAACTGTATTTTCCTTGTCAACCTTAACTGTTGCCGCGGTTCCCAGCATATCAAGGGTAACTTCGTTTATCTCATATCCAAGATCCGTTGCGATAACTGTGCCGCCGGTGAGGATTGCGATGTCCTCAAGCATTGCTTTTCTTCTTTCGCCGTAGCCCGGAGCCTTGACAGCAACAACGTCAATTACGCCTCTGAGCTTGTTAACTACGAGAGTTGCCAGTGCTTCGCCCTCAACGTCCTCTGCGATTATGAGAAGTTTGCGTCCCTGCTTCATGATCTGCTCAAGAAGCGGAACAAGTTCCTGAATGTTCGTGATCTTCTTGTCTGTAATCAAGATGTACGGATTTTCCATAACGGCTTCCATCTTTTCTGCGTCGGAAACCATGTACGCCGACAGATATCCTCTGTCAAACTGCATTCCTTCAACCACGTCGAGGGTAGTTCCAAGGCTCTTGGACTCCTCAACTGTGATAACGCCGTCCTTGCCGACTTTTTCCATAGCCTCTGCAATGAGGTTGCCGATCTTTTCGTCCGCTGCGGAAACTGCCGCAACCTGAGCGATGGATTCCTTTGTTTCAACCGGCTTTGCGATCTTTCCGATTTCTTCAACGGCTACATCAACAGCGCCCTGAATACCTTTTTTCAGTTCCATAGGGTTTGCGCCTGCCGCAACATTCTTGAAGCCCTCTTTAACGATGATCTGAGCCAGCAGAGTCGCCGTAGTGGTTCCGTCGCCTGCAACGTCGTTTGTCTTGGAAGCGACTTCCTTAACAACCTGCGCTCCCATGTTTTCGGTAGCGTCCTCAAGTTCGATTTCTCTTGCGATGGTAACGCCGTCGTTTGTGATAAGCGGCGAACCGAAGCTCTTGCTGATAAGCACGTTGCGACCCTTAGGTCCAAGTGTAATCTTAACTGTATCTGCCAATTTGTCAACGCCTGCCTGAAGTTTGCGTCTTGCGTCTTCTCCGTAAAAAATATCTTTTGCCATTTCTAAGCACCCCTTTCAACTATTCAACAACCGCCAGAATGTCGTCCTGACGCATAATCGTATATTCTTCGCCTTGATATTTGATTTCGGTTCCGCCGTATCTGCTGAAAACCACCTTGTCCCCTGCTTTGACTTCCATGGTAACATCCTTGGTTCCCGGTCCCACCGCTACGACTTCCGCCATCTGCGGCTTTTCTTTTGCAGCACTGGTGAGGATAAGGCCTCCCTGTGTCTTTTCTTCTGCTTCTAATTTTTTGATGACTACTCTGTCACCTAATGGTTTAATTCCAAACATTTATCATTACCTCCGTTCAGTAGTTTGCTTTTTTCTTAGCACTCTTTATCCTTGAGTGCTAACATAATTCTATTATAGCAATATCCTCCAAATTGTCAATACCTTTCGCAGGGTTTTATGTGTGAAGTTTTTGTGAACGGTTTTTGCGTTATTATTCAAGCCCCCGTATGTAATAAAACAGGTATTGCTGGGCGATTCCGCCGTATTCGCCGAAATTCTCCTTTGCATACCGGCTCATGCTCCTTACGTCTTTTTCCTCCATACCGTAAAGTCTATGCATCACCCGGCGCATCCATACATCGATTGGGAAAGCGTCCAAAAATCCCAGTCCGAACAGTGCGACACAGCTTGCAACCTTTGGGCCTACACCAGGATATTCCCTCAGTTTCTCCTCAACCTCTTCAAAGCAGCTATAGGCTCTGAGCTTTGCCTCCACCGCATCTGCACCGCCGTTTTCCAATACTTTTCTTGCGGTCTTTATCAGATAAGGCGCTCTGTATCCCAGCCGGCACGGGGCAAGATCCTCCGCAGAAAGTTCTGCAAGCCTTTCCGCCTCCGGCAGCGCGTAATAAGTTTTTCCTCTATATTTGCAAATTTCCTCGCCGAAATTCTCCGCAAGGCTCTCTATGCAGCCTTTGATTCTTGGTATGTTGTTGTTTTGTGAAATGATGAAAGAAATCAGGCTCTCCCAAAATTCCTGCTTAAGTATTCTTATTCCGTAGCCGTATTCCGCCGCCCTTTGTATCTGCTCACCGGAAAGCCCCGCCTTTATCTTGCCGTAATCCCGCTCAAGGTCCAGATATCCCCGCCATTTTTTATCGAAGTCCTCTTCCGAACAGTTGTCTATGATGAGGGTTTTCTCGGCGTCTGCCGATTCAAGGCGCATATTTACCGCGGCACCCATCGCAACGCCGGTATAGCTTCCGTCGGCTTCCCGTTCCCATCGAAAACACTGTCCGCAGTCGAATATATGATCAAGGTCAAAATTCCTTACCTTGGTTTCTATGTACTGCATTTTAGTCGATCCCCCTTACCTCGATGTTTACCGATGAAACGTTAAACGCCGTCATCTTCTCCACAACATCCTTGATTTCTTCCTGTATTTCGCAGACTGATTTCCATAGGGCAAATCCGTGTTTCATCTTTAGCACGACAAAAAGCTCGTATGCCTCCGGTTCGGCGCTGTGGCTCACATAGATCACCCTGCCTGCCGCCCGGTGTTTTTCCGCTATGCAGCTTATGATGTCGTCTATGACCCTTTCGGCTATTAAGTACTGCCCCATGTAGCTATATGTGGGTCTGACCACCGTGCGCTCGCCCTCCAGCTCCTGTTCCTTTCCCCTAAAAAACCTCAGGGGATCCATGAAATACCCTGCAAAATTCCGTTTAAGCTGTAGCGACGGCGCGGGTATTACGTGTTTTCCCAGCTGTTCTCTCTGTTGTCTCGCCTTGCAGCGTTCAGAAAGAGTGGTTATATCTTCTATTTTTATACGTCTTGGGCTTTCCGCAGGCGGTTTTTCAATTCCCAGCCTGTCCATAATTCTGTCCACCATTCCCTCGCTGGTTCCAAGGATAAGAATTGACTCGGGGTTTGTCTTTTTTATCGCTTCCCTTACGCTTTCTGCCTGCCGGTCGTTAAGAAGCAGCGCAACTTTCACCGCCCCGATTTTGGTGCTGGCCCTCTTTGCGGAGGAGCCTGCCATGACGGTGTTTTGGTATATAAACAGCCCGTCGTCTATAATGGCTTCGATGTTCTCTTTTCTGCACAAATCCATAGCGTGAAAGCTCTTTCCGGTTCCGCTTTTTCCCACCAAAGTGTATACTCGCATATTTCTTCCCCAACTTTTCATTATTTTTCATTATTTTTTGCTTAAAAATCAATCTTTTTCTACTTTACTATTATACCTCATTCTGTTATAATTGTCTCCGTAAAGATATATCTTTTTAATAGGAGGAACAATAATGGCTTATAAAATTACAGATGCTTGCATCGCTTGCGGTGCTTGTGCAGCAGAATGCCCTGTAGAGGCAATTGCAGAAGGCGACATTTATGTAATCGACGCTGATAAGTGCATCGACTGCGGTTCTTGCGCAGACGCTTGCCCGGTAGATGCTCCGGTAGAAGGCTAAACACTACATAAAAAATAACCGGTCTTTTTTGGCCGGTTGTTTTTTTGTTCATTATTATTTAATTATTTATTTCGAGTTATTTTGCATTACTCCGCAACGCGAATTATCCCCGTCTTATTCTTCACCTACTCTGCATCCTGCATATAGTAAGTAAGGGCGTGCAAGCTGTCGCTTACGTGAACATTCTCTACCGCGATATTATCCGGCAATTCCAAATCCACCGCGGTAAAATTCCATATCGCCTTGATGCCTGCCGCCGCAACGGTGTCAGCAACAATCTGGGCTTTTTCCGCCGGAACCGTAATTACGGCGATGTCAACATCCTCTTTTTCAACAAATCCAGCCAAAGAGCCGCAGGTCATGATCTGCGCGTCCTTGAACTGCACGTCCTGAATAATCTGCTTTACATCGAAAATTCCGCAAATGTGGAAATTGCTCTCGTTCTTTGAAATATAGCTTGCCATCGCCTGACCGAGTCTGCCGTAACCTACGATTACGATCTTGTACTCCTTGTCAAGCCCCAGTATCGAGCCTATCTCGTCGTACAGATAGTTTACGCTGTAACCGTAGCCCTGCTGTCCGAAACCGCCGAAGTTGTTGAGGTCTTGACGGATTTGAGATGCCGTATATCCTATGAGCTTGCTTAAATCCTTGGACGAAATCTTTTCGACGCCTTTCTTTTGCAGTTCTCTCAGGTATCTTCTGTAGCGAGGCAAACGCTTTATCACTGCTTTCGATATCTGCTTTTCTCTCATCTTTAACACCTGTCCCTTTAAATCTGTCTTTGCGACTATTTGTTTTCTTCTACATACTTAACAAGGTCGCCGACGGTCTGAATGCTCTCCGCGTCTTCGTCGGGAATCTCGATTCCAAACTCGTCCTCGATAGCCATGATGATTTCCACTGCATCAAGGGAATCTGCCGAAAGGTCTTTCATAAGATTTGTATCCATCGCAACATCGGATTCTTCAACCTGTAATTGTTCTATAATGATATCTTTAATTTTGTCAAAAATCATAAAACAGCCTCCATTCTGTTCCTCTAAAAATTACTACGCATTATTATAAAGACTTTTTATGTGCTTTGCAAGGTTTTTTTGTTAATTTTAGCACATTGTTTCGGAGCCTCGTCAGTCGATTTGCGTTTTTTCCCACTCATCATATGCCTCCGAAAGCCGCGCCAAAGCCGCATCCCTGCTTGTTCCAAGCTCCGTCAGAAGTTCATAATTGCTCATATTTTCAGGTTTGCAAAGTTCCTGTTCAATATTTGCAATTTTCTGTTCAAGCTCCGAAATTTCTGCCTCTAACTTCTCGGAAAGCCGCACCCTGCGCCGTTCCTCCGCCTCCCGCTCTTTTTTGAGTCTGCGCTCCTCTGCGGAATTTAAAGAAGTTACGGCAGTTTTTTCCGAGGTCTTGCTGAAATATTTTTTCCCGGATATGCCCTCTGATTTTTTTTCAAGATAATAGTCGTATTTTCCCAGATATTCCACCACTCCGGCAGAAGTAAGCTCCAGAATCCTCGTAGGGATCCTCTGGAGAAAATACCTGTCGTGGGAAACCACGATGACCGTTCCCGGAAATTCCAGTAGCGCCTCCTCAAAGACTTCTTTTGACTCGATATCAAGATGGTTTGTAGGCTCGTCCAAAATCAGCGTATTCGCTCCGGAAAGCATGAGTTTCAGCAGGGAAAGCCGCGCCTTTTCCCCGCCGGACAGGCTCCCTACCGGAAGAAAAACCTCCTCGCCCCTAAACAGAAATCTTCCGAGAATCGACCGCATTTCCGTGTCCGTATAGAGCCTGTAGGATTCTTTCAATTCTTCCAGAACCGTGTTCCCGTCGCTGAGCAAAAGCTGCCCCTGATCGTAATATCCGAAAGCCACATTGTGTCCGATTTTAAGATAGCCCGAATCCTGCGTAATTTCTCCGAGAATCACCCGCAGCAGGGTGGTCTTTCCTACGCCGTTGGGACCGAGTATGCAGATTCGCTCTCCTCGCTTAATATCCAGATTTACGCCCCGAAACAGTTCTCTGCGTTCCGCGCCTCTGCCAAAGCCCTTTTCCAGATTTTCTGCTATTATCACGTCGCCGCCGGAGGGAAAATTCTCTTTGAAATGGATTTTCATTTTTCCCATTTCACTTTCCGGACGCTCAATTCTTTCTATCGTGTCAAGGCGCTTTTCGCGGGAGGCAGCACGCTTTGCAAGATGCTCGGTGCCGTGCTGCTTCATCTTCCTTATCATTTCTTCCTGCCTTGCGATTTCTCTCTGCTGGTTGTTGTAGGC
>CAVKSD010000045.1:10610-14644 GCA_963658905.1 Bacteroidaceae bacterium | reverse complement strand
TTACCTCCTGATAAATTATTTATCTGCAAATATATATTTTTCTAAAGTTTTCTTCACGGCACCCTTTTCTGCTGACATTTCTTTGAAATAGCCCATAATTCTTTCGTCAAGCCCAATTGCGCAAAGATCAACGCCGAAGATTCTGGAATTTGACAAAATCGTTCTGAGCTTCTCCTCGCAGCCCTCAACATTTCCAAGGCTCATACCCTCAAAGTATTTTCTCAAGTCTGCATATAGCGGATCCGAGCTTGGTTCAAATTGTTTGCCGCTATCATCGACTGCCATCAAGTATCTCAGCCACCCTGCCAAAACCAACGGAACTACGGTCAAATCCTGCACGTTCTTAGTCGGGTCTTTGTCGTAAGCCTTAATAGTTTCTCCGAAACGGATCGGCAGCTTTTGGGAAGTATCCGTTGCGATTCTCTGAGGCGTATCCGGAAGAAACGGGTTGGGAATCCTTGCCTCAAGCACTTCCTTTAAAAATTTCTCAGGTTCGATTATCCCCGGATTTATAACCACCGGCATCCCCTCGGAATATCCAAGTCGGTACACCATTTCTTTCAAAAGGGGATCCTGCATTTCGTCGGAAATCTTTGTGTAGGACAAAAGACATCCAAACACCGCAAGGGCAGTGTGCAGTGAATTCAAACAGGTACAAACTTTCATTTTTTCGGTCTTGTCTACGGTATTCTTATCTGAGAAATAAACACCGCTTTTCTCTAAACACGGTCTGCCTGCGGGAAAATTATCTTCCACTACCAAATATTCACATTCCTCTGCATTGACAAAAGGTGCAATATAGGTTTTTTTCTGAGTGATAATGGCAGACATATCTTCAATGCCGTCTTTTACAAGCATCTCCAG
Organism: Bacteroidaceae bacterium; assembly: GCA_963658905.1. Lineage (GTDB taxonomy): Bacteria > Bacillota > Clostridia > Peptostreptococcales > Anaerovoracaceae > CAG-238. The sequence goes on along the minus strand of CAVKSD010000045.1, from coordinate 13,780 downwards.
CACTCCGGAGTCCGGACGGGGTGTAATCTTGTCAATCATTGTCCAGGGAAATGAAACCTTGCTTCCGTCGCATATCCAATCCTCGAATCCTGCTTCTGCCAACCCGTTCTCCTGCCATTTTTTAGCAAACGCTGTGACTGCTTCTCTTAATTTATCCCCGTTATGGGAAAAATTGTCCATGCTCACAAGGGCGATGGGCATACCTCCCGCAATATATCTGCTATGGCACAGCGCCGCTATTTTCCCCATATAGCTTTCGGCGTTTTCAGGGCCTTCCTTAAAATCCCTTTCCACCGCCTCAAAATAATTTCCCGCGCCGTCTTTGAGATGATATCCCTTTTCCGTAATGGTGAAGCTCGCCATTTGCAGGCTTTCGCTATTGAAGATTTCATGAAGACGCTTTCTGTCTTCCGCGTTGTTGCGGTTCATCGTCAGGGCTTCGGCTATACTCCCAACCACTTTTTTTTCGATGCTTCCATCTGCCTTCAGCATCACATATATCGACAAAAAATCGTGTGGACGGTAAATCTTTTCGATAATTTCCTCGTCGAATCCCTCAGCTACGATTACCCCCGTATTGTCAGCCTTCTTTTCCAGAAGTTTTTGGCTCAGTACCGCCGGAAAGGCTCTAAAAATATTACCGCAGCCGAAATGTATCCATTTCGGATTTGCTGCGGTGTTTTTCCTCATTTCTTCTACATCAAAAGAAGGTAACGCAAAGCCGCGTTCTGTCCACCACACGGCATTTTCTCCTTTTGTAGATGCTAAATTCAGCTTCATTTATTATCCTTATCCTCTCGTTATTGTTTTTTCGAGGCTTTCCCAAATACCGTTAAGATAGGTTGCTCCCATAGCTCTGTCATAGAGCCCGTATCCCGGCATGGCGACTTCGCCCCATACGGCCCTGCCGTGGTCAGGTCTTATAGGCCCGTCAAAACCGTCTACATATAGCGCCTTCAGGATTTCAAACATATCAAGGGAGCCATCTGACGAAAGATGGGCTGCCTCTTCAAAATTCTTTTCGCTGTTATATTTTATATTTCTTACATGGGCAAAGTGAATCCTGCCCTTGAGTCTGTGTATAATCTCTACGATATCGTTTTCCGGATTGGAACCCAAAGAACCTGTGCATAAAGTTACTCCGTTGTGTGGGTTGTCCGTCATTTTTATCAGTTTAACCAGATTATCTCCTGAGGTCATAATTCTTGCCAGTCCAAATACAGACCATGCGGGATCATCGGGATGTATTGCCATGTTAATGTCATATTTGTCGCATACCGGCATAATCGCATCTAAAAAGTATTTAAGGTTTGCAAAAAGCACATCTTCGTCAACGCTCTCGTACATATCAAAAAGCTCCCGGAGTTTTGCCATTCTTTCCGGTTCCCAGCCCGGTAAAACGAAGCCGTTGCTTTTGCTGTCCATGGAACTTAGCATTTTCATAGGGTCAATACTGTCTATGACCTTTTGGTCGTATGCCAAAACGGTGGATCCGTCCGGTCTTACCTTCGCCAAATCCGATCTTGTCCAGTCGAAAACCGGCATAAAATTGTAGCAAACCATGTGTATATCGTTTTTGCCTAATTTTTCCAAAGTGCGAATATAGTTGTCTATATATTTATCTCTGTCCTTGCTTCCCACCTTGATCGCATCGTGTATATTCACGCTTTCGATGCCGGCAACGGTTAAGCCTGCCGCCTCCACCCTGCGCTTCATCTCTGCAATCTCCGCCTCGTCCCATTCTTCTCCCGGCGTAGTGCCGTAAAGAGTTGTGATTACACCCTTTACTCCGGGGATCTGACGAATTTTATCCAAGCTGATTGAATCGTATCCCTCTCCGAACCAGCGTAATGTCATTATCATAAAAGTTTATCTCCTTTCGAGCCCTTCAAATCGAAAAAACTCCAATGTATTGTAATAGCAAATATCCTCGACGATTTTACCCAATGTATCAAACTGCGGTGGGCACAAGCCCTTTTCCACCCATTCGCCAATCATCCCACATAAGATTCTGCGAAAATACTCGTGCCTTGCATAGGATAAAAAACTTCTGGAATCAGTAAGCATCCCCACGAAATTCCCAAGCACGTTGTGTGCCGCCAAATTTGCAATTTGATCTCGCATTCCGTCAAAATGGTCGTTAAACCACCACGCACTTCCATGCTGCACCTTCCCCCGCACTCCTGCTTCGTGATAGCAAGCACAAACGGTATCAAGCATAGCGTTTTCCACCGGGTCAAGGGAGTAAATAATCGTTTTGGGCAGAATATTTGCAGTTTCCAGGCGATTTAGCAACTGGGGAAGCCTGTTCCCGGATTTTTGCCCGGAAATGCAATCATATCCGGAATCCGGCCCGAGTTTCTTAAACATCGGTGCGTTATTATTGCGACTTGCCCCGTAATGCAACTGCATCACCCAATTGTGGTCTTTATAGGTCCTCGCAAGTTCAGTCAGCAGCGCCGTCTGGTATTTTTCCCTTTCGGTGGCTGTAATGCGTTCTCCACAACAGCCCTTGCGAAAAATTGCTTCGATTTCTTCTTTGCTACCGTCAAGACATGGCACATATTTTAGACCATGATCACTGGTTTTGCAGCCGTTTTCATCGAAATAGCAAATCGCTTTTCGCAGTGCATCCAAAAAATCATTGTATGAAGATATTTCCTTGGAAAACCGCTTTTCAAGGATTCTCACATATCCCGCAAAACCTTCGTCGTCCACCTTGAATGCCTTGTCCGGCCTAAATGCCGGCAGCACCCGAATTGAAAAGTTGCTATCCTCGCGAATCATCTTATGCCAACGCAGATCGTCCTCCGGATTGTCCGTCGTGCAAACTAATTTCACTCCGGACATTTTCATGATATTTCTGGATGTTAATTTTTTTTCCTTGATTACGTAGTTACAATGTTCCCATGCTTGCTCTGCATTTTCGGCACACAGCGGCTCCGAAAATCCAAAGTATCGTTCCAGTTCCATCATGCTCCATTGGTATAGCGGGTTTCCTATGCAGCGTTCCAATGTCTCTGCCCATGCCAAAAATTTTTCCTTATCGCTTGCAGTTCCCGTTATATAATCTTCATTGAAGCCGCAGTTTCGCATTAAACGCCATTTATAATGATCACCCTCGAGCCAAATTTGTGTAATATTATCAAATTTTCTGTTTTCTGCAATAT
>CAVKSD010000045.1:0-10600 GCA_963658905.1 Bacteroidaceae bacterium | reverse complement strand
GCAATATCCCGTGGTTCTAAATGGCAATGATAATCAACAATCGGCATTTTTTCTGCATATTCGTGATATAGCATTTTTGCAGTTTGTGTTGTAAGCAAAAAATCCTCGTTAATAAATTTCATCTTGCGCCTCCTTACAGAACCTTTGAAAGAAAATCTTTTGTCCTCGGATGTTGTGGATTTTCAAAAAGTTCTTTCGGCGTATTTTCCTCTAAAATAACCCCTTCGTCAATGAAGAGTACCCTATCTCCCACTTCACGGGCAAATCCCATTTCGTGAGTGACTACAACCATCGTCATACCCGATGCCGCAAGTTCTTTCATTACTGCAAGAACCTCACCTACCATCTCCGGGTCAAGGGCTGATGTAGGCTCATCGAACAACATTATCCCCGGATCCATTGCCAGTGCCCTCGCAATAGCTACCCTCTGTTTCTGCCCACCTGAAAGCTGTTGTGGGTAGCTGTTTATCTTGTCCTCAAGCCCTACTCTGCGAAGAAGCTCGGTCGCTCTCTTTTCTGCAACATCTTTTGGTGTTCTTTTGACTGTCATTGGCGCAACGCACATATTACGCATTATATTCATATTAGTAAACAGGTTGAATTGTTGAAAAACCATTCCCATCTTCTGCCTTATCAAATTCACATTTGCCTTTTTGTCTGTGATGTTCTCGCCTTCAATCAAAATGCTCCCTGCGTTGGGGATTTCCAAGAGATTCAGGCAACGTAAAAATGTGCTTTTGCCGGAGCCGCTGGGACCGATTACAACTACAACCTCGCCCTTTTTGATGTCCACATCAATTCCTTTCAAGACTTCGTGCTTCCCAAAGGATTTTTTAAGATTTCTAACCTCTATCATCACTGCTTTTCAGCCTCCTTTCCAAAACGCCAACCAGTTTGGTCAGTATATACGAAATCGTGAAGTAAATTATCGCCGCAATAATTAACGGCTCAAAAGCCAGTAATGTATTTCCTCTGATGGTATCTGTATTGTACATAAGGTCGTGAATCCCGATAATTGAAAGCATTGATGTGTTCTTTGTAACAACGATCAGTTCATTGCAAAGTGCCGGCAAGATATTCTTGATTGCCTGAGGAATAACTAGCAATCTTGTTGTCGCCGCATGGCTCATACCAAGTGATCTGGCTGCTTCGATTTGACCTTTGTCAACTGACTCTATTCCTGCACGGACAATCTCCGCTACATAGGCTCCGCTATTTATAGCAAGGGCTGCAACTCCGGCGGTCGAGTCACCCAAATTTATGCCGAAACTATACAGCCCAAAGTAGACAATATAAATTTGCACCAAAATCGGTGTCCCTCGCACAAAGTTGATATACGAGATTGCAACGCCTCGCAGAACGCGCAGTTTTGATAATTTCATCAACGCCAGTGCTATGCCGAGGATAATTCCAAAAATTACCGCGAAAATCGAAAAGATAATCGTGATTTTCAAGCCCTCCACATAGAACGGCCAATATGTGCTTAAAAAACTAAACTTTAATTCCATAGTAATGCCCTCATTTTTTCCCTTTAATTTTAATCAAATCAAAGGCTTTAAGCATAGAGCCGGCATAAACCGGCTCCATAATAGTCATATAAAACAGTACTTATGCGAAATTTACATATCGTCCATATCCATCAATGCGATGGCATCGTCTTCCCACTGCTGTAAATCGCCGTTCTCAATAACCCTGTCAAGTACGGTGTTTATTACCTCTAGCAGATCCTCGTTATTATCTTTTCTGACAAGAACACACGAACCTTGGCTTTCCTCATCGGTCAGCTCATACTGTACCGCTGACATTTCAAGGCCGTCATTGAATTTTGCATAAAGGGAAGCCGGAACATAGTCAAGGCATACGCCGTCGATTCTGCCGCTTTGCAAAGCTGCAACTAAATCCGGAATCTTACCCAAGACAGATGTTTCCGCTTCAGGATAATGTGCAGGGAAAGTCTTTTCCTGTTCTGCACCCTTCAAAATACCAATGGTTAAGCCTGAAAGGTCACTGTCAGCAGTTACACTATCAACATTGTCGCTTCTCATGAGTATAACCTGAACCGATTTATGATACGGGTTTGAGAACGAAGCATTTTCAGCACGCTCATCGGAATACGCCAAACCCGGGAGAAAGTCAACCTTGCCGGTTGCAAGCGCCGGAAGCAAACCGTCAAAGGACATATCCACAACTTCAAGCTCTACTCCTAATTCGTCTGCAATTGCTTGTCCTAAATCAATATCAAATCCAACGATTTTATCTTCTCCGTCAATATTTTTGTGAAATTCAAAAGGCGCATAGGTTGCATTTACGCCCATAACGATTTTGCCTTCGCTCTTAATTTTTGCCATGGTTTCACCCATATCACTGTTTTGTGTTTCGTCGCTGCCTGAGCCACACGCTGTAAATGACAATGCCATCACTAAGGCTAACAGTACCGCCGCTAATTTGGTTGCTTGTTTTTTCATGTTTTGTTCCTCCTAATATTATTCTTCTGAACCTGGGTAGCCATCCCTGCCTACCGGGAATCCCTCAGAAGCAAATTTAATCCATAAATAATGAATGCCTTCCTCACCTATAGGTTTAGCACTGTAACTTGCGCCTTTCGGTACGAAAATAACATCGCCATCCTTTGCCTCGTGTTCTTCGCCGTCAACGGTATATTTAAAATGGGATCCGGGTAGTACATAGTTCCACTGCTGCAGGTGTTCCTGTCTATGCTCGCCTACAAAAGCTCCTTGGCCCTCGCCATCATTCATGCCCACAAACCACCTTCCGAAAGCGGTATCAAGCACCAACCTGCGGCTTTCGATAGTGGAACCGAGTTTTCCTGTGTAGTATTCCGTAAATCGGAAGCACTCTGACTTTCCTCTCATGTTCGGCAAAATGATGTGGTAGTCAATGTATTCCTTTTCATCGTAAGCGTTCATTACCCCCACAATATGCACAAATTTCAGGTCCTTTTCTCCTGCCTCAATCCAAAACTGTTCTTTCTTATAATTTGGAATGAAAATTCCTTGTTCTTTGATATTCCACGCTCTATTTCTGGTAGCAACATATCCGGTAGCGTTCACAAAGAAAAACATTTGCATACGGTCGTCAAGCCCAAAGAGTTCCGGCTCATATCTGCATCCAGCTTTCAATGTGCATTCGTATAACGCCAAATCGGGATGGCTTCCGGCTGCCAGTTCGCGCCTTGTCAATCCTTCTGTTTTGTTTGTCTCAATCATTTATAATTCCTCCCATGCTCTGTTTAATTCAAACCATACATAATTGATAAATCCATCTTCTGCGCATTCGGATCCGTGGGATGTTCCGTGCGGAGTGAATGAAACATCGCCTTCCCTTACGGGTATCACCTTGCCCCCTGCCAAATAGTTGAACTCCGAGCCGTCGATCATGAAATACCACTGTTCCAATGTCGGATGTGTATGTTGCCCTATGAAATCAGGTCCTGCGCCGATATTCCAGCCCATAGTGTATCGTCCCAAATGTCTGCCGGCAACAATGCTGTGCGAAACAACTTTGGAACCGGATTCCTGCGTAAATCTTTCTGTGTACTCAATAGATTCTCTAAGTCTCACAAACCTTGGCAACACATATTGGCAATTTTTCATTTGCCTATGATCCACTTCGGTCATCGGTCCTGTAATACGGATAAACTGCATTTCCTCATCGCCTGCGATAAGGACTACCTTTTGCCGGTCGAAGTCCGGAATAAATACGGCTTGATCATCAATGGTATAAATCGTGTTGTCACTTTTTACAACTCCACTCTTTGCTGTAAAAAACAGCAGCTGCATCTTTTCACTTTCTCCGAAAACTTCAAGATCCTTTTTCTCTCCTGCTTGTAACCTGCATTTACAAATGCGGATGCCCGGGCAAGTGTCGGCAAGCAGTTCCGTTTCCGCGTATCCGTTCGTATATTCGAACTTTATTTCATCCGCTTTCACAATTTTAATTTCTTGCATAAACCTTTCCTTTCTCATCTCACAGATAGTTTGATAAAACTTTCATATTTTGAAAATCGCAACCTGCCGGATCTTCGTAATATCGGCGTGCCGTAATTTCAAGCCCCAAAACACCCCTGTAGTTGTAGTCTTTCAAGGTTTGAAGCCATGTTTCAAGAGGCGCAGTTCCGTCACCCCATGCCAAGTGCCCATAAGGCGTTCCGTCAACAAAATGCGTGTTAATAATTTCATCGCCGAAAGTTTGAAACCACATTTTAGGTGTTTCTCCGGCTACTGCCATTGCTGTAGTGTCAATCATAATTTTGAGAGCCGGATGGTCTACTTCCTCAAGCATACGCTTTGTGTTCTCCAAATTCCAACAAAGCTGCGATTCCGCCCTGCGCAGCGACTCCATAGTCAGTATTACACCTTCCTTTTCTGCCGCAATGCAAAGCGCGTGAATCATATCTTTTGATCTTTCCCATGCCGATGCAAAGTCCTCGTTGAAATATCCCCAGCCGGAGTTTATGCTCATCATATTGCAACCCAGTTCCGCCGTAGCGCGAATTCCATTTAGATAATAGCGGTAGGCTCGTTCCCTCTGCACCTTTGGCTGCATTCCCATCTGATAGCCGTAAGTTCCGCTTGAAGCCGTAAAGCAAGCGATTGTCAATCCGCGTTTCGCCGCCGCTTTGCGAATTTTCGCGCAGTCGCTGAAGCCCTCGTAATCCAAGTAAAAATGCGGTGCGCCACCCCAAAGCGCCACGGTTTCAAATCCTGCCCTCTCCATTGCAGTGAAAAAATACTCCAAAGAATATCTGTAATAGTGACAATTCATTCCGGCAATTTGTTCGCGCCTAATCAGACCCATTGGTTGCCTCCTTCAACATTTTATCAACTTCCGTCGGTCGAGCCAAATAACGATCATCATTAAAGAAGAATATAATTCTCTCCGTATTTGCATTTGTTTGTCTTAACTGTGCTTGTGTATTCTTAAAGCTTTCTATTGATGAAAAACGCATATAGCGAATCCTTTCTCCAAACGCCTCCCGCCACTCGTTGACGCTTTCCTTGGCATCTGCCAACGCGTCAATATTTATGCCGAAGCGCAGTGCTGAATTGTTGATGCGAGCATCCAGCTCCTTCATTTGGCTAAGACTATTGATAAAGCCCTCAAATCGAGGACTTTCTGCCTCTAAAGTCAAGAAAATATCTTTTTCCTTGGCACATTTGGCAAGTCTCTTTAAGTTTTTAACAAGATTTTCGAAAATCTCATTTTGGTTTTGGTCTTTAAATGCTCCCGTCAAATTGGTATTGACGCTTTTTGCTCCGATTTGCGCCCCATATAGGATCGCATTTCGGTACATATTCACGCTACTTTCGTTCCACTCCCTATCAAGACTGCAAAGATGATAGCGAAATGAAACCGTTTCCGGATGCACGTCTGTAACCCGTACTCCTGCCTGCGCTGCCAATACCGAAATCCTGTTAAAATCGTCAATGACATTCCCGTCAATAAAAATATGTGGCGTTCCTAAATATAGTTCAAGTTCTGTAAGATTATTTTCTTTCATGTTCGCAAAAGAACTTTCTATATTGTAGTAAAAATAGTGTATATTGGAGCAAATTATATGCGGCTTATCGTGTTTCATCTTTCTCTATGCCATCCCAAGCCCGGTTCAATTCAAACCATATGTAGTGAATAAATCCATCATCGCAGCAGGTGGAGCCGTGGGAAGTGCCGTGTGGGGTAAAAGAAACGTCGCCCGCAGTTACATCAATGGAGGTTTCCCCCGCATTGTAAGTGAAATCTGCGCCATCAAGCATAAAATACCACTGTTCAAGAGTTGGGTGAGTATGCTGCCCCACGAAATCGGGCCCCTCTCCAATCACCCATCCCATTGTATAACGCCCAAGATGTCTCCCGGCAATTACGCTGTGCTGTTTCACCTTTGCCCCCGATTCCTGCGTAAATCGTTCAGTATATTGAATTACATTGCTGAATTTCACGAAGCGCGGCAGTACATATTGGCAATGTTCCATTTGCCTACGATCTGTTTCGTTCATCGGTCCGACAATATGAATGAACTCCAGATCCTGATCCCCTGCCGTCACGATGACCCTTTCTTTGTCGAAATCCGGAATGAATACGCTTTTTTCGTCAATTGCGAAAATGCTTTTGCCCGATTGAACCATTCCGTTTCCAGCAACAAAGGCAAAAATCTGCATTTTGTTTTCTCTGCTGTACACATCAAATTCTTTTGATGCTCCCGCTTTCAAAAGGCACAGGTTAAGCGAAACATCCGGACATGTTTCCGCCAAAATTCTTTCTAAAGAGAACCCGTTCTCAAAGGTTCTTTGTAAATTTTCTTTTTTGAAAATAGATACTTGCTTCATTTTTTCTCTTTCATCATCCCTTCGTAGTTTCTCTTGCTATAAAATCGGAAGAAATCACCGTTCTGTGTGCGGCAGTTCGTCCGTCGAGTACCCTCATCAGTGTCGCTACTGTATTTATGCAAAGCATTTCGCACTTATTATCAATAGAAGTCATCTCCGGTGTGCAGGAGATCGATAATACCGAGTTGTTACAGCCAATGATCTGAATATCCTGCGGTATCCGCAATTGTTTGTCCTGAGCAAATTTCAATGCTGCAAGGGCAAGTTCGTCGTCTGAAGCCAAAACTGCATCAAATCGATTGCCTTTCTCATAAATTTCTTCTAAATCTTTTCGAATTTTATCTATCTTGCCGCAGCTTTGGAATACCAGTTTTTCATCATATTCCTGCCCATTTTTCCGTAATCCGTCCCGGTAGCCTTCATTCTTGGCGCGGGCACTGTAAGTTTCTTCGCGATACAAAAAAAGTATTTTTTTACTTCCTTTACGCAGAAGTTCTCCTGCAGCCTCACAGAACGCATTATAATCATCAGACAAATTGCAATAAATGTTTTCAGCCTTTATATAGCCGTTTACCATTACTACCGGAATTCTGCATGACGCATCGATAATGTACTTATTTCTTTCGGGCACCTTTTCTACATAATGAGAACCCACTAAGATTACGGCATCTACGCGCCTGGCTTCTACTGCTCTCATACAGTCGCACTTTTGCTGTAGCTCGTATCCAGTGCAGTTCAGGATTGTATCAAATCCGTGCTGGCGCAGTTCCCTTTCCAGAAAGGACACCGCATTTGCCAAATACAGGTCTGCCACATCTGCACATAAAATGCCTATAGTTTTCGTTGTGCCTGTTCCAAGCCCTCTGGCAAAAGCATTCGGTTCATATCCGCACTCTTTGATGACTTTAAGTACCTTTTCTTTCGTTCGAGCGCTGACCTTGTTGCTATCATTCAGTACGCGAGATACCGTCGCAATGGAAAATCCTGAGAGTCTCGAGATATCGTATATTGTCATCGCATTTTGTTTTTCTTTCTCGTGCATGTAAGCGCTTTCACTCCTTTTTTCTCCTATTATAGTCCGGTGATATATTTGTGTCAAGCTAAATTATTTCTTTTTTCGCCGCATTTTTCTTGTATACAAGGCATTCTGCCTTTGTCAGTCCTTGCAAGTTGCTATTAGTTTTAAAATTGCTTGACGCACCTGCGCCGCAAGTATATAATGAATTATATGTAACCGCTTACATCAAAAAGGAGCTTTGACCACTATGAAAAATAAACTTTTATCCACAGAAATCCATGCAAAACCTCAGCGGCCCGTTAGGATTCTGCAATTCGGCGAAGGGAATTTTTTAAGAGCTTTTGCAGACTGTTTCATACAGCTTGCGAATGATCATGGCAGCTATAACGGCGATGTCGTCATAGTAAAACCCACAAGCAGAGGAAATACCCATTTGTTCGACGCACAGCAAAATTTATTCAATGTCGTCATTCGCGGTATTCAGGACGGCAAGAAAACAGAGGAAATCCGGTTGATTGACTCCGTTGCGGATATCATAAATCCCTATACGGATTTTGACGCCTATCTTTCTTTGGCCCAGTGTCCCACTTTGGAATATGTTATTTCCAACACAACCGAGGCCGGAATAGCATATAGCGATGAGGAGATGCCGAAGGCTGCCCCTGCGGCTGCTTTTCCGGGCAAGCTTACACAATTCCTATACGAAAGGTTTTGCCAATTCGGCGGTAACTCTGCAGCCGGTCTTCATATTGTTCCCTGCGAGCTGATTGACGATAATGCAGATGCGCTTAAACGCTGCGTTTTGCAGTATGCCTGTCATTGGCAGCTGTCTCAGGGATTTATTCAATGGGTCGAAACAGCCTGTACTTTTCACAATACGCTGGTGGACCGCATCGTCAGCGGTTTTCCTCAGTCTGAAGCATTATCCTACTTTGACCGGCTGGGCTACGAAGATTATCTTCTCACGGTGGCAGAACCATTTGCCCTATGGGTGATCGAGGCCGATGATGAGTACATATCAAGAGTAAATTCCGGAGAAATAAATACCGCCGGGCTTCCTATCCTTTTTGTAAAAAGCGTAAAGCCGTACAAAGAGCGCAAAGTTCGCATTCTGAACGGGGCTCATACCGCCTTTGCCATGCTTGCGTGGCTCTGCGGCTTTAACTATGTCCGCGAAGCAGTGGCAGATTCCTATATCAAAGACTATATCACCGAGCTTATCCGCCATGAAGTGATACCGTATCTGTCACTTCCTGCGGAAGAATTAAAGGATTTTGCCGGCTGTGTTATGGAGCGTTTTGAGAATCCTTTCATGGATCATTCTCTCCTTTCCATCGCTTTAAATTCTGTTTCAAAGTGGAGCGTGCGGTGTATGCCGTCATTGCTTACTTACTGCCGTCGCAACGATTCCTGTCCGCCGTGTCTGACATTTTCCATCGCCGCACTGTTACGTTTTTATCGCGGCACTGCCCGTAGGTCGGATGGGAAAATACCGGAAATTCACGATACAGATGCCGTTTGTTCTTTCTTTGAGGAACACCGCCATGCATCGAATCACGAACTATCAACGCTTTATTTGAGTAATACCGAATTTCACGGCACAAACCTATGCGACGTTCCCACGTTAGCCGATCAAGTGACGCATTTTCTTGACATGATGGATATTTACGGTGTATCCGAAGCATTTCATATTTTCTTAGGAGGACGGTCAGATGAGAGCACACATGAAGATAAATGAGAAGGACAATGTTGCCGTGGCGCTGCGGGAGCTTGCAGCCGGAGATATCGTCCAAACCGCCGGCGGCGCAGCGCTGGCTCTGCCTGAAGATATCCCTCAAGGACACAAATTCGCCCTTGAATTTATCCCCGGCGGCGAACCCGTAATTAAATACGGCTATCCCATTGGCAATGTGATTGTTGATATTCTTCCCGGCAGTCATGTCCATACACACAATTTGGCTTCTGCCCTAAGCCGCAGCGGAAAATATCACTATGTAAAAGACCCTGCTTCGGAGCGCTGTCTTGAAGATGCGGCGCATACCATCCGAGATTTGCCCGCCTCTTTTGCCGGATATGTCCGTGCAGACGGTAGTGTAGGTATCAGAAATGAAATTTGGATTGTTCCTACCGTGGGGTGCGTGAACGATGTTGCTCTTCAGCTTTCACTTTTGGCAAGAACGCGGTTTGCCGATTGCGAAGGTATTGATGATATCGTTGCGTTCCGCCATCCTTACGGGTGTTCGCAGCTTGGCGAAGATCAAGAAAACACGCGTAAGATTCTCGCCGATCTATGTATGCATCCAAATGCAGGCGGCGTTTTGCTTCTGGGTCTTGGCTGTGAGAACAGTGGCATCGGCGAAATACAAAAATACCTTAGTCGCAGCCCAAAAGAAATCAAATATCTAATATGCCAGGATGTGCCTGATGAAATCAATGAGGGAATGAATCTTTTGGCAGAGTTGGTTGCCTCCGCCTCTGTAGCAAGTCGCATTGCCTGCGATATTTCTCAATTAACCGTTGGCGTCAAGTGCGGCGGTTCTGACGGGCTCTCCGGCATCACGGCTAACCCATTGGTAGGCAAATTTACCGATTTGTTCACCGTAGCGGGCGGCTCTGTTCTAATGTCAGAAGTGCCCGAAATGTTCGGTGCCGAAGAAATTCTTTTAGGTCGCTGTTCAGACCCTCTGCTCTTCCGGCGCAGTTCAGATATGATCCAAAATTTCAAGGATTATTTTGCGGCGCATGGTCAACCGGTTTACGAAAATCCTTCTCCGGGTAACAAGGCAGGGGGAATCACAACCTTAGAGGAAAAATCGCTGGGTTGCGTACAAAAAGCCGGTAATGCCGAAATTCGAGGTGTACTGTCCTATGCGGAAAGGAAAAAGGATTCCGGTCTTTCTTTGCTTTCTGCGCCGGGCAACGACCTGGTATCTTCCACCGCCCTTGCCGCTGCAGGAGCACAATTGATTTTGTTCACAACGGGACGCGGTACGCCCTTTTCAGCGCCGGTACCTACGTTGAAAATATCAAGCAACAACCGCTTATATACAACCAAGCAAAACTGGATCGATTTTAATGCAGGTTCGCTTACCGAAGAGCGGACTCTTTCTGAGTTATCTGTTGAACTCTTCCGTTTTGTTCTCGACACCGCAGAAGGCAAACCTCTCAAATCCGAACACGCAGGTTATCGTGATATGGCTATATTTAAGCAGAATATCACCCTTTAGCGGTCAAGCAT
>CAVKSD010000044.1:0-15184 GCA_963658905.1 Bacteroidaceae bacterium | reverse complement strand
TTAAGAAACCTGCGGCGCCGGGGCCCTCGCAAAATGAGCCTCAAAAGCCTCGCAGATTTTTTGCATCTTTTTTTCAGCCTCTATTTTTCCCTTTCCGGGCCGAAATAGTAGTTCGTCCCGTGAGCCGAAGCTTCCGCAAGATATTTTCCCGGGGAAACGCCCACTGTATTGTGAAATGTACGGATAAAATGGCTCAGGTCGTTGAAGCCGGACAGGTAGCAGGTTTCGGTTACCGGAATGCCCCGAAGAAGCAGCTGCTTTGCCTCGGCGATGCGCCTTGTCACAATATATTTGTTTATGGTGGTGCCTGTTTTCGCCTTGAAAATCTTGCAAAGATGGAACTTGCTCATGCCGATCTCAAAAGCAAGGGCATCAAGCGAAAGCTCTTCCGTAATGTGGGCGCTGATATATTCCAGAAGCTTTGCAATAGGGTCGATTCCGGCCTGGGGCGCGGCAGAGGCGAGGCTGCCCGCGGGCTTGCTATAAAATCTTGCGGTAAGGGCAAGCATCTCCACGAAAACCAGCTTTCTCATCACGTCGTTTCCGAAATCATCCGAAGTCAGAGCCTCGTAGCGCCCTGCAAGCTCCATAAACTCGCAAAGCTGCTCATCTGAAAGGCTGATCCTATTGGAAAATCCATCGGAACGGCGGTAAACATAGTGCAATAGATCCGATTCGCCGGTGCAGAAAGCTTGCAAAAATTCCTGGTGAAAGGAGAGAACATATCTTTCGTATTTTTCCTTAGGCACGGCTATGGTTCTGTGAACCTCAAGCTGATTGTTTACAAATAGATCCCCTGGGCGCATTTCGTAAATTTTGTCGTCAATGATGAAATGTTGTCCTCCGGAAACGTTTAAAAGAATCTCTATATGGTCGTGGCAATGAAAGTCCATAGAAAAATTCCCGTCGTCAATCAAATGTTGAAATTCAAAGTCGTTTTGCAAATTTTCCTGCACATAATCACGCATACGAACCTCCTTTAGAAAACCTTTTGAAAGCAAGGTGCAAATTATTATCTAAGTACAGAATAGCACAATATATGCAAAGTGTAAACTAAGATTAGACAAGTTTTTGCAAATAATATCTGCTATATTATTAACAAAGATAAAATAATTTTGCCCCAAAATTCGCATTCCCCCTGCGGGAAGAAAGGAGAAACAATGCTTACCGAAAGAGTTCAATATTTAAAAGACAAACAGAGAAATACCACGCCGACTTTCAGCTCCGAGAGAGCAAGGCTGGCGACAGAAGCTTATCAAAAGTTCGGCGGAGAGCCTAACGTGCTGCTCAAGGCGAATATGCTTTATTACATCATGGAAAACATGACGCTGTATCTTGACAAAGGAGATCTGATTGCCGGAAACTACACCGACAGACCAAGATGCGCGCCGATTTTCCCGGAATTTGCATCCAAGTGGATCGAAGACGAAATCGACACCTTTACCACAAGAACCCTTGACAGAATGGTTGCCTCCGACGAGATGAAGCAGGAGGTTCTGGACATATTGAAATACTGGGAGGGAAAGTCCTTTGACGAGGTAACCGCAAATGCCTGCGACCCTGCGGCAATCGATGCTGCAAACTCCGGCATCCTTTCCATCGGCGGCATGGAAACCAGCACGGGCCACGTGCTTCCGAACTACCCGAGAATCTTCAAAACCGGACTCAGAGCCGTAATCGACGACTGCAAGGAGCAAGTCGCAAATACCAAGGTCAGCTGTCAGGCGGACAGAGAAAAGGTTGACTACTGGAACGCAACGATTATTTCCTGCGAGGCTTGCATTCTCTACGCTCACAGACAGGCGGAGCTTATGGATAAACTCGCTTCCGAGGAAAAGGACCAGGAGAGAAAGAAAGAGCTTCTCACCATGGCAGAGAACCTCAGACAGGTGCCGGAATTTCCGGTAAAGAGCTTCTGGCAGGCGATTCAGTGCGCATGGATCATTCATATCACCATGTGGATCGAGAGCAACGGACACTCTAACTCCTATTCTTCTTTCGACAGAGCAATCAACGAATACTATGCTTCCGACCTCAAATCCGGAAAGATTACAAAGCGCCTTGCCCTTGACATATTGGAGTGCTTCTTCATCAAGAACACGGACATTCTGAAGCTCAGACCGGCATACTTCAGCGAAAGCTGGGCGGGCTACCCGATTTGGCAGAACATGACCATCGGCGGTATCGGCAACGACGGCAAAGACGCCTGCAACGAAGCCACGATGCTGCTTCTGGAAGCAAACGAAGAAGTGCAGACTTCTCAGCCGACCATGTCCCTCAGATACCACAGACATATGTCCGAAGAAGTCTTCAACAAGGCAATTTCAATGATTCAGAGAGGAATGGCTACTCCGTCCTTCTTCAACGACGACGTGTGCATTCCGCTGATTTTGACCAAGTGCGACGGAATCAATATTGAAGATGCCAGAAACTACGGTATGCTGGGCTGCGTGCAGCCGGTTCCGGGCGGAAAAACCGACGGCAGAGCTCAGGTGGGCACGGTAAATCTGCTCAAATGCGTTGAATTTGCAATGCATGACGGATTTGACCCGATGACGGGAAGGCAGACGGGCCCTCATACAGGCAAGTTTGTGGACTTCAAGACCTACGAGGAGTTCTTCGAGGCTGTGCTGAAACAGATCGACTTTTCATTCGACCTTATGCTAAACGCCTACAACTCCGTCGCCGCGATTCATGCAATCAGACAGAATATGGTATTTGCATCGATGACAATCGACGGCTGCGTTGAAAAGGCAAAATCCTTGCAGCAGGGCGGAGCAAAGTACAACTACTCCGGGGCTCTTGCGGATGCGCTTGCAAACGCAATGGACTCCCTTGCCGCAGTAAAATATTTCGTATTTGACAAGAAAGAAATCACGGCTCAGGAACTTCTGGATGCCTGCGACAACAACTTCCCGGACGAGGCTTTCCGCCTGAGACTGCTCAACCGCGCTCCGAAATATGGCAACAACGACGAATATGTTGACCTTATCGGCAACAAGATCGTAAGACATATCAACAAATTCCTCGAAGGCTACAGAGACAGCCGCGGCGCAAGATTCGCATTCGACATCGAATCCCAGTCATATAACATCAAGCAGGGCAAGTGCGTAGGCGCAACTCCTGAGGGCAGAAGATCCGGCGAATCCCTTGCGGATAATGTTTCTCCGGCTATGGGACGTGACGTTCACGGCCCGACGGCAACGGTTCTTTCGGTAGCAAAGATCGACCAGCTCAACACCACCGACGGTACTTTGTATAACCTGCGTTTCGATCCGAGATCGATTTCCGGCGAAAAGGGCATTGAAACCCTCGGAGGCGTTGTAAAGACATACTTTGAATACAACGGACATCACATCCAGATCAATGTTGTGGACGACGATACGCTAAGAGACGCTCAGGCACATCCTGAAAACTACAAGAACCTGCTGGTTCGCGTTGCAGGCTACCTTGCTTATTTCACGGAGCTTGACAAGAGCGTACAGGACAATATCATCTCAAGAACCGTTCACAAACCGGACGGCGGCTGCGGCTGCGGTTGCTAAAAGAGAGGCTGCTGCGATGAGCAGGCCACTACTGAAAGGAGAACCCGCTATGAGCGAAAATGACAAGGCGTTGCTTGGCGGAATACAAAAATTTTCGACGGAGGACGGTCCGGGCATCCGGACCACCGTCTTTTTCAAAGGCTGCCCGATTAACTGCAAGTGGTGCCACAATCCGGATCTGATAAGCTACAGACCTCAGCTTTTGCATTCACCGGGAAAATGCATCGGCTGCGGAGCCTGTCTGAAAGCCTGCCCAAATGGAGCCGTAAGCGCGGACGCAGGGGGCATACACATCGACCGAAAACTTTGCACATCCTGCGGCACCTGCACAAAAACCTGCTACACGGACGCTCTGAAAATGTCAGGGGATGAGAGGTCGGTGGCAGAGATAATGGGCGAGATTTTGACGGACAAGAGCTTCTATGACAAGACCGGCGGCGGGGTGACTCTCAGCGGCGGCGAGGTGACTTCTCATGCGGATTTTGCGGAAAAGCTTATAGAGGAGTGCCAAAAGAAGAAAATCGACGTGGCGCTGGATACCTGCGGATATGCGCCTTACGAGGATTTGGAGAGGCTGGCAAGGGGAAGCCGCTGGATCCTCTACGATATAAAGTGCATCGATTCGGAAAAGCACAGGGAACTTACGGGAGTGCCAAATGATCTGATCATAGAAAACCTAAGGAAACTGGCTCAGGATGCGGATTTGAAGGGCAAGGTTATCATCAGAATGCCCCTTGTGCATCCGCTGAACGATTCCATGGAATATATGCGGCGCACCTGTGACTTCTTGCAGGAGCTTGGACTGAAAACCGTCAACGGGATCCCATATCACAGCATGGGACTTTCAAAGACCCGCAGTCTGGGACTTGCTCCCGTGGAGTTTGAGACGCCATCCGATGAATATTTGGACGAGATAAGAAACCTGTTTGTAAGCAAGGGGCTTTCCTTTGAGATTATGGGCAGAGACTGATAGCGATAATATAAAACCTGCGGAGCAGTTTGCAAAGGCGATTTGCAAGCAAAGAACCGCAGGTTTTTGATTTATGCTCTTTTATGCACTTTTCGGCTCGTGGTTTACGATGATGATGCCGATGCTTACCAGAACAAGGGCTGCGGCATTCGTCAGCGTAAGCACATTCTCGTGCAGGAATATTGAAGAAAACAGCGTTCCGAACACCGGAATTGTAAAGCCGAATATGGCGACCTTGCCAACCGGATTGTATTTTAGCAGGTTCGCCCAAAGATAGAAGGAAACCGTGGTTGTCATGGCAAGATAGAGCAGCAAAAGCCCTGTTTTCATGTCGAAACTTCCGATACTGCCTCCTGCGAACCGGCCGATAAAAATCAGCAGCACGCCGCCGAACATGAGCTGAAAAGACGATATGGTTCCAGGCTTTTCCCGATCCGAAAACATTTTCAGCGTCGCCGAGCTTATGCCGTAAGCGACGGAGCAAAGCAGCACCATTCCCTCGCCCATAAAGCTGAAATCACCCAGCAAATTGCCGTCTTTGAGGTTTACGATGATGATTCCCGCAAATCCGATAAGGCATCCGATAATTTTCTTGCCGTTTAGGTTATCGCCCCTTATCATAAAATGCGCCGCCAAAATAGCGAAAAACACGTTTGAACCGTTGATAACGGAGCCTTTTGCGCCGGTGGTATAGGAAAGCCCGATGTAAAAGCATATGTACTGAATCGTGGTTTGGAGCAGTCCTTGCAGGCAAATCGCAGGCACGGAGCTGCGCTTTATGGTTGCCGGTTCCTTCTCAATGATGCTGGTCATGCACCAGGACAAAAGCCCCGCCAGCGTAAAGCGATAGCCGGCATAGAGTATTTTGCTCCCTGCGGTAGTGATATTCATAAGGGCAAATCCTGTTTTGATGGCAGGAAAAGCGCTGCCCCAAAGGGCGCAGGTCAGAAGCGCAAAGAAAATCAGCCCCGCAGGTTTTGTAAATATGTTATCTGTTTTCATTTTTGTATAACCTTAGTAATATAGTATGCAAATGTAGTATGTATTAGCAGGCAGGCTTTTCATTCCGACCGAAATACGAAGCGACCTCTGCGACGATGGTGTCGATATTGTTGTCGGTATTGATTCCCATGGCGGTGAGTTTTGCGGAGGCGTCGATAGGAACGTCGCTTCCGTCCATTGCTTCGTTGAGCCTGCCGCCCATGAGAACATGGACGTCCTCAAGACCGTTATCCTTTAGCGCCGCAAGAAGATCCCTGCCGAAGCTGTAAGCCATGCCGTTATATGTACTCATGCAGAGAACCTTGCTGCCGGTTTCGATCAAATTGTCGATGATCTCGCTGATTGCCACGGAAGTGCCGAGGTCAAATACCTGAGCGCCTGCCTTGCGAAGATAGTTGCGGATTACTTCCTTGCCGAACTCGTGAACGTCGGTAGAGCCTACCACAACTGTGATTCCGGAAAGAGGGCCTGCGCCTGCACCGAAATTCTGCTTTGCCACTGCATCGTCCTCGATCTTTGTGATGGTCTGGACGATGCTTGTCGGTCTTACGGGAACTCTGCCCCGCATTGCATTTATATCATGTCTGCCGGAGCCGAAAGCCGTTTCAAGCTGCTCAGGGCCTATAGCCTTTAGCACGGACATGATTTCTCCGGCGTGGGTAAGGTCAACCCCCAGAGCCTCAAGACCGTTCATCACCCGTTCAAAGAACACGTTTGCGCCGGTTACCAGAACCTCAGCGTCGGAATTTACCTTGTCCCAGTCGATGTAGCGGGCGTAATAAGGCGCTTTTTCGATGACCGTATCCATGGTAAGCTGCGCCTCGATGATTTCTTCGGGAGCCGGGATGCGAATAGCCTCGGTGAAAGGAACCGGAGCAACCGCATAGCCGCTTGGATACATGAGCTGGCAAGCCACATCAGGCAGGGCATAAGCGCAGAGAACGCCGTAGTTTCTGGCAATAATCGGGCCGTAGTCGATGGTGTTGCCGTTGACAAATGTTCCGGGAGTCCCGTTCTTGTTTATCATGCTGAGGGCGCGGTTAAATACGATTCTCAGGAAGGAGTCACTGAAAAGATTGCCGTAGCAATGGGCAAGATTCCCACCAAGCAGGTCCTCAACCACGTATTTTTCGATCATCGCCCAGCCCAGGAGATTTGCAACGTCGTGGAAAAGAGCGCCGTAGCCGTCGTCAAGATTGCAATGCATACAAACTCCTGCGTCCTTAAATTCACTCATGATTGCCATTGCCTTGATATAATCCTCGGTGCGGTAGTCCTCCATTTCAAGACCCGGATATTCGTAGGTGAAATACTGCGCCAGATTGCCGATTGAGGTAACACCCGCATTAAGGGCGTTGGTAACATTTTCAACGCCGTTCAGGGAGCCGATCATGTGGTCGCCAAGGTGTGGGTGAGCAGGGACAACCTGTCCGAGCTTTTTCCACTCGTCGGGAGTGTTGAGAATAAGGCTTCCGCTCGCCTGAAAACGATTCCTGTATTGCTCAGGCACTCCCATGATCCAGTCGCAGCAGATGCCGAAACGGTCGATGGAGGAGCCGACTTCTTTCAGCCCGTTATAGACCTTGCGCATACCCTCGGCGGTGGCTTCCCAGGAGTTCCAGCCGATGACGGAATGCTTCATGATCTTTCCCGCTTTCATCATTTTTTCTTTATATTCGATTTCGGATTTGACGCCGTGTTCTTTCATAAAAAGAGTTTCGCCGATGGTGATTCCCTTTGCGATTTTCTTCGCATCTGAGCGAATCGATTGCATATCCGGCAGCTCTTTTTCGTTAAATCTGCGATTTACCTGTATATTCATACTAATTTACCCTCTCTTTTACGCATTTGTAAGCTGTGAAGATTTAGATTGCATTTGCCTTGGCTACGGCGTCCTTTACGGATTGCATTAGCGCAGACGGAAAACCGTGATCAATCAGAGACTTGTAGCCCTCGATGGTTACGCCTCCCGGTGAACACATGGCGCTTACCATATCTTTCGGAGATGCGCCGGTTTCGTCCAGAAGCATTGCAACTCCGAGCATATTCTTGATTACGATGCTTCGAGCGTCATTGCGGCTGAATCCGGAGTAGACTCCCGCGTCGATAAGCGCGTCTGCCATCTGGTAGAGCCACATCGGACCGGAGCAGCTATAAGCTGTGAACTCGTTAAACATATTTTCCGCAAGATACATGGTCTGCCCCAGCGAATTTAAGATGAGGGTAACGGTTTCCTTTTCTTCTGCGGTAACATTTTCGTTGAGAGCCACAGCGCTATGTCCGTTCTTTACCTTGTTGAGGGTATTTGGCATTACACGAACGATTTTCTTGTCCTCCCCCAGCATTTCGCCAAGCTCATCAAGCTTTACTCCCGCCGCGATAGAGATGAAAAGGGCATCTTTTTTGGCCGCAGCCTTTAGGGACTTTGCCACTACCGGAACGATTTTCGGCAGAACCGCGATGATTGCGATATCCGCCTTTTCCATGGCAGAGCTTGCGTCTACCAGGGCTTCCACACCATAGGTTTCCTTGAGATAAGCGCAGCGATCGGGATTAAGCTCGCTTACTGTGATGTCGGCAGGTTTTGCAACTTCCGAAGTGATGATGCTGCGAATCACGCCCTCTGCCATGTTGCCGCCGCCGCAAAATACAATTTTCTTTTCCATGTTTGTTCACGTTTCCTTTCAATATTTTAATTTTAAATATGAACTGTGAGATTTGCAATAAATTTCAGCGATTTACTTTTCTTTTTCTTCTTTTTTCTTCTTTGATCTTCTTTGAAATTGCGAATTAAATTAAAGGCTGTTTGTCTTGCTAAAGCCTGCCATTACGGACTCCATTACCGATGACTGAAAACCCGTCTGTTTCAGGCTGCGCAATGCTTCGATAGTAACGCCGGCAGGGGAGGTCATCATTCCGGTCTTTGCAGATGGCTCAAGTCCCGTAGCATCGATAAGCTTTGCGGCTCCCAGCATGTTCTTTACTGCCATATCCTTAGCAACTGCTCTCGGAAATCCTACGCATACTCCGGCGTCTGTGAGAGCTTCCATGAGCTGGTAGCAGTACAGAGGCCCAACATTGCAATAAGAAGTAAAGGCATTGAAGAGATCTTCGCTGATTTCCTGAATCTGTCCAAGGTACTTGACATAAGCCTTTGCAGTTTCCTTATCCTCTGCTGTGCAATTTGAATTGAAGCACATTGCAGAGTAGCCGGACTGCGTAGCGATCATGGTATTTGGAGTCATACGAATGATTTTCTTGTCCGCTCCGAGAACTGCCGCTAATTTTTCGATCTTGGTTGCAGCGGCGATGGAAATAATAATTTGTTCTTTGTTTACTAGCGGTGCGAGGTAAGATGCAACATCGGAAACAAACTTCGGAACCACGGCTATAATAATAATGTCAGCATTTTTCACTTCTTCAGCAGGGTCAGCCGATGCGGCGACTCCGTACTTTTCGGTCAGATATGCGCGGCGAGCATCCACAGGTTCTTTCACCGTGATGCAAGCGCTAGATACATTTCCGTTGCCGATAAAGCCGCTGATAATGCCCTCTGCCATGTTGCCGCCACCGCAGAATACAATTTTCTTTTCCATTTTGTATATTTCCTTTCGTAAAAAAATATCGTTAAACTTATAATTATTGTTATTATATCGACAATCTGCCTTGTTGTCAAGATGTCAGACAACAAAAATATTCTAACAAAAGGGCTTGACAAAAAATAAATTATGAGTTATCCTAAGTGCAGACATGGTTATTGTCGGACAACACATAATAAGAAATGAATTGCTGCAGGTTGTGAGCAAAAACCGGAATAGTATATCTTTATCAAGCAAAATATGATACAATCGTCGCAGCAAGGAAGGAGAAAGAAATGTCAACTATTACAATCGTGATGCTGATTGTTTACGCTGTTGTATTCGGCGGCGGAAGCATTTGGTGCGTAAAAAAGTCATTGACAGGCAACAAGCAGCATGAGCTGGCAGAAGGGGCTTCGGACGGATTCGGTTCCAGAATCGGCTACATCCTCTCAACCATCGGTATGGCTGTAGGCGTAGGTGCAATGTGGAGATTCCCGATGCTCTGCGCAAAATGGGGTGGCGGTGCATTCGTCCTTGCATTCGTAATTATCACCGTAGCGCTGGTAATCCCGGCGGGACTTGCTGAGACGGCTTATGGCAGACTCAAGGGAAAAGAGCATATGTCCGGAATGAGCGAAGAAGGCGGAGTTTTCGGAAAGATTCTCGGCGCCCTTTGCTCCATCGACCAGCTATTCCTCTGGGCATATTACCCTGCGATTCAGGGTCTTGTTATCGTTTATATCTTCAAAACCGCAACTCAGGGCATCGGTTATGCCGCTGACTCCGAGGCAGTTTGGGAGAGCATGAACGGCAACCGCATCATGCAGTACGCACTGATTATCGTGCTCCTTATCTTCACAGGCTGGATCACCGCAAAGGGTATCAGCAACGGTATCGAAAAGATCTGCAAGGTTATGCTTCCGGCACTGGGAGTCATCCTGGTGGTTCTTGTAATCGGCGTTTGCACCATCGACGGGATCGCAGAAGGTATCGAATATTATGTAAAGCCGGACTGGACGGTATTTGCTAACCCGTCCATGTGGGCAGAAGCCGCCGGCATGGCTCTCTTTGCAGTAGGTCTTGGGCCTGGCGTTCTCTACGGCTACGGCAGATATACAAACAAAGAACAGGACATCGCAATGGACTTCGTTTCGGTTAATGTTCTTCAGCTTACGATTTGCCTTATGAGCGGATTCGTTATCATTCCGGCAGTCAAGGTATTCGGCTTCGACCCGATGATGGGTAAGGGCATCATGTTCGTTGCACTTCCTAAGGTATTCGAAAGCCTGCCGCTGGGAGCAGTATTCATGATCCTGTTCTACCTCGCGCTTTTGTTTGCAGGAATTTCCTCGTCGATCTCGCAGCTAGAAATCGGTCTTTCCCTTTTCACAGATAAACTCGGATTCAAGCTTACGAGAAAGAAAGGTGCTGTTGCGGCATTCTTCGTTGCTGCGCTTGTGGCAATACCATGTGCGTTTAGCGATTCGTTCTTTGCTGTATTTGACAATATCATCGGTTCCATCGGATATGATATATGCGCTCTGGGTATCGCAATTCTCGTCGGCTGGAAATACGGCGCTGCAAAGATCAGAGCGGCATACAACGAAACCTGCGAAATCAAGTGGGGCAGCTGGATCGATGTTATGTATAAGTACGTTTTCGTAGCTGTTATGGCATTCTTCACAGTTCAGGCGCTCATCGACTTATTCTAAAATAAACAAATAAATATCTAATGTGTACATAAGATGCGAAGCTGCCGCGCTGCCGAAAAACCAATCGGAGGCGCGGCAGTTTTGTATTATTATTCTCTTTTTACAGAAGCGAATAGAACGCCGCAGAGCACCAGCGCCGCGCCGATCATGCCTTGCAGATTAAGAACTTCGTGCAGGAAAACAAAGGCGAAGGCGGCGGAGCTTACCGGCTCCAGTGCAAAGAGAAGAGCCGCATGTTCCGGAGTGGTATATGCCTGAGCCACGGACTGAGCCACGAAGCCGAAAGAACTGCATATAATCGCAAGCCCGATAACAGCAGCCCATTCCCCCGCTGTGGCAGGGAGGGTCGGAGTTTCGAATACAAATGTACCGATGGCCGAAAATATTGCGGCAAAGGCAAGGGACCAGATCCCCAGAAGCAGAGGATTGTCGTCCTTTGTAAATTTGTCGGTGCATAAGATTTGGCAGGTATACATAAACGCTCCGCCTATACACAAAAGGTCGCCGGAATGGAAAGATAGGGATTCCTGCAACGAAAGAAAGCCTATGCCCACTATGGTAATTACAACGCCGATAACGATTCGGCCGCCTGGGAATTTACGGGTGAGCAAAGCGTGAAAGACAGGAACCATTACCACAGATGTGCTGATCAAAAATCCGGCGTTTGAAGCCGTTGTAGTCTCCATACCGTTCAGCAGAAATACAAAAATTCCAAACAAAAATGCGCCCAGGATAGAGCTTCTTTTAAGAATCCTTATTGTGGTTTGCTTTAATTCTTTTGGGAATATGGCGGCGATGCAAATGAATGCGATGCCGAACCTGAGAGCCGTCAGCGAAAGGGGCGGCAAACCCTCAAGCCCCACTTTCATCATAACATAAGAACTTCCCCAAGCGGTGGCAACCAGTGCAATCATAAAATCTGCCTGCGACTGCGACCATACTTTTTTTTCTGCTACATTCTCCATTCTGTGCCTCCAATAATTCAAGACCCGCGGAAGATGAGAATTGCCGTCATCGGCAAATTGTCGGACAAAAAACTTGCGGGTCTTGCTTTTTTATTATGGTGCAATTATACTGTAGGAAAAGGCATTTGAAAAGAGAATAAAACTTATGGATGCAATAATAAAAAGTTATGGAGGCAAGATATGCTCTTAAACAAATATGAGGTTTTTCTGAAAACCGCCGAAATCGGAAATATTACAAGAACTGCCGAGGCGCTGCACTACACCCAGGCTGGGATCAGCCACGCCATTGCCTCGCTGGAAAAGGAGACGGGCTTTCCGCTTTTTATCAGGGGAAGCGGCGGCGTAAGCCTCACCGAGGACGGAAAACGCCTGCTGGGGGCCGTGCAGAGTCTTGTGAACGAACAAAATAAGCTGGAGCAGACCATAAACGAAATCAACGGAATTGCCACAGGAACTTTGAGAATCGGGACGTTTTCCAGCGTGGCGACTCACTGGATGCCTGAGATCATAAAGGATTTTCAAAAGAAATATCCGGAAATAACTTTTGACCTTCGCTTCGCAGATTACGACAAAATTGCGGAAATGATTTTGAGAGGACAAATAGATTGCGGGTTCCTCACGGCTCCGGTGCGGGATGGGCTTGATTTTATGCCGCTTTACCGTGACCCTATGGAAGTGCTGCTTCCCCAGGGGCATCCGCTGGCTGCCAAAGAAAAAATAACCTTGGACGAGGTGAAACGTGAGCCTCTCATCATGCAGGTAAAGGGTTCGGACAACGACATCCGCAACATACTCGGCCAGGATAAGAAAAAATACACGGTGAAATATACCATGAGCGACGACTTTTCGGTGATGGCGATGGTAAGAAGCGGCTTCGGAATTACCATCTTTCCGGAAATGCTCTGGTCAAATTACAAGGCATGCGATGCGCTGGAAATCAGAGCCATGGAGCCTGAACAGTTCCGTATCATCGGAATTGCAACGCTGCCCCGGGACGAAATGTCGGTGCTTGCAAAGGCATTCACAAAGTTCATGCTGGATCGCAGGAGCGGAGAAGATCCGGCAGGGATTTGATAAACGGGCGCGCATAGCCTCTTAGTGTTTCATTGTCGATTTCGTCCTTGGCTTTGAAGGTGTTTACGAGCATTCCGGCAATTCCCTCGGTGAGAAAGCAGCAGACAAATTCCCGAAATCCATCGCCAACTTGGATGCCGTTTTGCTTTTCGCAGTCCTCGATGATTCGCCTGACGATAGATGAGAAATCCTGATAGAAAAAGCGTTTCATCTCATCTCTTCCGATGCTGTCGTAGGCGCAGTTTAGGATATGGGCGTTGCTCTTGACATACTCAATTATAAAGGACAGAGCCTCCTCATAGTCGCTCAGCAGGTCGAATTTTTTCACCACCTCGATGGCTTCCTGCTCAAGCGTCCATTTCAGCAGGTCATATATATCCTCAAAATGATAGTAAAAAGTTTTTCTGTTCACATTGCAGTCGGTGATGATTTCGCTGACTGTAATTTTTTTCAGCGGTTTTTTCGCCATAAATTTTTTCAAAGACGCAGACAGCGCCGACTTTGTCTGTAAATTCCCTTCTTCCCTTAACATTGCCCTCTTGCTCCTTTATATGATTGATATGTATTCTGCTATTTATTATACAAATGTCCGGCAAAAAAAGCAAGAAAAAGGGCTCGCCAAGGCCACCTTTTGAACCGTTGTATCCCGATTTTGCCCCACAAAATATATGGATTTGTCCGTATTTACACATTTGTATGCATATTGACCGTAGAACTTAGCATTTGCGAGGGGTAGACTAAACTGTCAATAGGAGGGGAATATGAGACGCTTTTATACGGGAATAGTAAATCACAAAAAAATCATCATGTGCGTGTTTGCGCTATTGTTTGCAATATGCCTGCTTGCGAGAAACTTCATTTCGGTAAACTACGACATGAACGACTATCTGCCGGAGGAAAGTCTTTCCACCGTGGCTCTGGATGTGATGGACGCAGAATACGAGGGCGGGATTCCAAACGCCAGGGTAATGGTTCGGGATGTGAGCATTCCGGAGGCGCTAAAATACAAGGAAAAATTAGAGGCTGTGGATGGCGTTTCCGATGTAACATGGCTTGATGACAGCGAGGACATCTCTATTCCGCAGGAGTTTATGGACGAGGACTTGCTCGAAACCTATTATAGGGATGGGGCAGCGCTGTTTTCGGTGACTATCGACCAGGACAAGCGAATAGAGGCCTGCAACGCGATACGTGAGATAATCGGGGACGAAAATTCAATGTCGGGAAGCGCCGTTTCCACTGCGGTTGCCACGACTTCAACAGTTACGGAAATACCGATTATCGCGATTTTTGCCGTAGTTTTCACATTTTTTGTACTGATATTTACAACCACATCTTGGGCGGAGCCTGTGATCGTTCTTGCGGGTCTTGGGATTGCGGTGATTATAAACTCAGGCAGCAATATCATATTCGGGGAAATTTCTTTTGTGACAAATGCCGCGGGGAATATACTCCAGCTTGCGGTATCGCTGGACTATTCGGTATTCTTGCTTCACAGATTTGCGGAATGCCGAAAAAGTCAGCCAGACGAAGAGGTGGCAATGGTGGATGCTCTTTGCGGCTCCACGACTTCCATACTTTCCAGCGGCCTGACCACGGTAATCGGATTTTTCGCCCTTTGCATGATGCGCTTTCGCATTGGACCGGATCTTGGGCTTGCGCTGGCTAAAGGCATTGCAATCAGCCTTGTGACGGTATTTGTATTTATGCCGGTATTCATACTCTTGACATATAAATTTGTGGAGAAAACTCAGCACCGCTCGTTTATGCCGTCATTTAACAAATTCGGAAAATTCGTCTGCAAGGCGATGTTTCCCTGCGTAGTGATTTTTGGGATTTTGACACTTCCGAGCTACCTTGCCTCCAATCAGAACGACTTTTATTACGGCGCATCACATATTTTCGGGCAGGAGACTCAGCTTGGCAGCGATGTTGCGAAGATTGAAGAGGTTTTCGGCAAAAGCGATACCTATGTGCTTATGATCCCGAAAGGAGACAGGCAGCAGGAAAGGGAGCTTTCGGATGAACTGCATGAGCTTTCACAGGTAAAGAGCATACTTTCCTATGTGGACACGGTGGGCAGCACGATTCCTACGGCATATCTGGATTCGGATACCCTTTCAAAGCTGGAAGGTGGCGACTACACAAGAATGGTTATAAGTGTCAAGGCAGATTTTGAGGGGGACGAAACATTTTCGCTGGTGGAAAAAATCCGCGAAACGGCAGAAAAATACTATCCGGGAACGTGGTATCTTGCGGGCGAGGGAGTTTCAACGCTGGATCTCCGGGATACTGTAACTTCGGATATGCAGAAGGTAAATCTTCTCGCGATCGG
>CAVKSD010000043.1:0-15417 GCA_963658905.1 Bacteroidaceae bacterium | reverse complement strand
AAAGTGCTTTGCACAGTGCCCGCATTGGCAGTGAAGCACGGGCGCTTCACCCGCGTCGGGAGCGCAGCCCGGGCGCTCCGCCCGCGGTGCGTACACGCAGGCGGCTTTTATAACTAGTCCTCCTTGAGGTCTTCCGGTCTGAATCCGTGAGGAACTTCGCCGCGTCTTCTCTGTCTTTCCTGTGCGAGGAATGTTGCAACGTCGATACCGTGGGAGTTTCTGCCGAAGCCCATGTCGATACCGGTCTTGACTGCCTCCTCAGGTATAACCTGAGTGCCGCCTGCGCAGATGATAACCTTGTCTCTGATACCCTTTTCTACGCAGAGTTCGTGGATTCTCTTCATGTTCTTGTAGTGAACGTTGTCGTGTGAAATGATTGTGGATGCCAGGATCGCCTGAGCGTTTTCCTCGATGCAGGCGTCAACCATCTTCTCAACCGGCACGGAAGTTCCGAGGTAAACGCACTCGATACCCCACTTTTCGATTCCGCCGTGTTTGATGTTGATGATTTCACGCATACCTACGGAGTGTTCGTCATCGCCTACCGTGCCGCAAACAACCTTCATGTGTTCGTGGCCTTCGAACTCGTCGTAGAGTTCCTTGTCGCTCATTACATATGGCTCCGGCGGAACTACGAGATTCTTGAGGTCGATGTCGAAGTCAACTCTGCCCTTGAGCTCGATTCTCGTGCCCTCAGCTTCTTGCATAACCTCTGCGGAGATAACCTCAGGGTCAACAAGGCCGAGCTTCTTGCCAAGCTCAACAGCCGCAGCCTCTGCAACTCTCTTGTTGGTAGGGAGCATCATGGTGAGCATGATAACTCTGTCGCCGCACCACTCAACTTCCGGAGTGAGCCATTCGCCGGTTCTGTACTTGGCAACTTTTTCGAGTCTCTTGTTTACATTGTCTTCGTCGTCCAACTCGTCGATATAGACGATTTTGCTTCTGTCTTCGAAGGTGCATCCGCCGATGAGAGCCGCAGGGTCAGCAGGGTCGCCGCCGTATTGCTCAACGTTGTTGTAGCCATAGTGAGCGGTTACAGGAGCCATGTAGTCCTCGTCTCTTTCAAAGATGAAGCCTGCGCCGAATCCGCCGTCGATCTTACGGGCGATACCGTCGCCGTTTCTCTCAGGATATTTTCCGGAGTCTACGAAGAAGCCTTCCTGAACGGCGTTGAAATATCCGCCAACTTCTAAGATTTCCTCTACATATAATACGGCTCTTTCTTTGAGCTCTCTTGCGTTTTCTCTCAGCGGGCCGTCCTTCTTAAGCTCTACCATTTCCATGAGGCCGTCAAGACCGATAAGAGTCTGCTTTGCGGTGTCGGTGGCTTCGATGTTATAGATATGCCATGGAACGTTTCTGCCTTCGTCCGGTGTTATAGTCGACTGGATATCCGCGCTGGTAAGCTTGGAAATAAACATATTCATTACGTGAGTTACCGTAGCTTCACGTGCCGAGGACTGGATGTACTTGGTGTTCATCTGAGCCCTCATCTTGTATCTGCCGCAGAAGTCTCTGAGTGCCACCGCATATGGAAGGTCCATATACATACAAGGCGCAGGAGTTGCTGTCGGCGGAACTGTCGAAAGCGAAATGTTCTCAGGCTTTATTCCGACTTTTTCGGAGAAGTACGAGTTAATTGCGTGCTGAACGATGAGCTCCGGCATTACCTTCCACGCGTCTCTTGCTGTTGCGTTTGCGTTGTGAGCGCCGTCGATCTGGAGCATTCCCGACCAAGCCATGACTTTCTTGGATTCGCAGGCGTCTACGAAGGATCTTACCATGTTAACGTCTCTGTAAAGCACGTTGTACTGAGGGTCCTGGTGAGCGCCGTTGATTCCTTCTTCTGCAAACATTACGGCAATATCAGGGCCTGCAACGCCGGAGATGTATGAATGGTAGTTGATCGGGCGACCAACTTCGTCTTCGATGAGGTCGATAGCCTTTCTCTGGGCTCTTACCTGTTTGCGGGTGATAGGAACGCCGCCGATACCCTGCGGAGTACCCTCCATAAGTCCGTCGATGTGGGACTGACCCATGTGTCTGATAACCATCAGGTGGTCAGCGCCGTGCCATGCTGCCATTCTCATTCTTCTGATATCGTCCTCGAATCTGCCGGATGCGATCTCGGTTGTGATGGTCTGCATCGGCTGCGGGTCGATATTCTCGAGGAATTTTGCCGGCGGAAGCGGAACGGAGTTTTTCAGGCTCTTTGAAATTTCGTGATATTCGAACTGTCCGAGGTGCTGGTCTTCAGCTCTTTCTCTCCAAACCCATTCGCGTCTTCTCGGTTCGTATTTGTCAAGGTCTTTAAGTAATTCAACTACATCTAATTTTTCGTTTGGCTTCAAAATCATCTTACTTACCTCCCTTGAATGCTGCGGCAACTTTATCCCAGCCTTCGCCCTTTGCCAGCTTGATGGAGGCGTCGCGGATAGAGATGTCCTCTAATTTTGATAACTTGTAAACGCAGTGGCCTGCGCCTTTTCCCATAAGACCGTGATCCATGCAGTGGTTTACGATTGGCATACAGTCAAGGGAGGATACTCCCATTCTCAGGAGTACCGCACGTTCAACCGACGGGGTCGTGTTCTTGTAACCGAGCTCCAGGAGCGGCTCGTCAACCTTGGCGATCAATTCCCAGAATCTGTTGTAAAGTTCTTCGTCAGTAAGATTCGCAAGATGCTGTCTTCTTACCGCAAAATCGTCTTCTCTTTTCATCCTTCTTAAGTTCCTTTCATTTAATTGCGAATTAAAAATTGCGAAATGTTAATTGCGAAATTTTAAGCGTTACGGGCGGGCGGTGCAAATTCCGCCTGCCCGACTGCGCCGTATGATAAATTTTCTTCTGTCTGCCTGCATTTGGTGCAAGGGACACTTTTCAGGCAAGTGCCGGAGCTTGCAACGACTGCCGAAGCTTTTAGCGGCTGCCGGAGCTTAGAGCAAGCCCTCTGCCTCAAGGGTAGCCTTTACGAAATCCACGTCTGTCTTTGTCTCAACAGCGAGAAATTCAAGGTCTGCTGCGGCAGGCTTTACGCCGGCTTTCTTTACGGCTTTCTTGATCAGCGACTTTCTGAAATGGTCGATGTCTGCTGTCTTGTGCTTGATAAGACCCGGATTTGCCGGCAAAATAAGATTTACGCCGGGTTTGTCCTCTGCCGGATCGCCGAATTTGATTTCGATGCCGTTATCCCTTGCAAAGTCAAGCTGCGGCTGAATATGCTTGCCTGCGCCAGTGTATTCCGTCTCGGAAACCACTACGATGGCGTCTTCCGGAAGCTCCTGCGCATAGGAGAAAGCAGCAGCAAGTGCCGTGTTTCCTGCAGGGCCTCTTTCGATACCCTCAAGGTTTGCGAGCATTTCTGTCATATACATAACTTCGCCCTGAGTCGTGGTGATGTATTTGTCCATGTATCTCAGCGGGCGGGCTGCCGAACGAGGCACGTCTGAGTGGTCAGGGTCGGTAGCATAAGGAACGCCGAATCCTGTGTGACCTGTGGTGCAGGACTTCTTGTTGAAGTCTGTGTCGGAAGCCATGGAAAGTCCGGTAAGGTCGATGGATGCTGCAACAACCTCTGCCTTGCAACCTGCCTTGATGAGGCCACGGGCGGTACCTGTTACCATGCCGCCGCCTGCTGTGGTGCAAACAACTACGTCAGGGTCTTTGCCAAGCTTTTCTCTGCACTGGGTTGCAATCTCATATCCGAGAGTTTCTACGCCGGCGATTCCGAATGGCGAATATAACGAGGCGTTGAAATATCCCGTATCCTCCAAAATTGACAGGAAGGAATAGAAGAGTTCCGGCCCTACGGTAAGCTGCACGACTTCTGCCCCCAGAGCCTCGCACTTTCTTGCTTTTTCAACGATTTCAGGTTGTCCTACGCCGTGTGAATCGTAGCATTCCTGAACGATGATGCAGTTGAGTCCTTGCATAGCAGCCTGTGAAGCAACAGCCGCGCCGTAGTTACCGGAGGTTGCTGCCATAACGCCCTTGTAGCCAAGCTTCTTTGCGTGAGCAACTGCACAGGCTGCACGTCTATCCTTGAAGGAGCCGGAAGCGTTGCAGGATTCGTCCTTTGCGAAGATCCTTGCGCCGTAACCCGGTTTTGCATATTTGCGAGCTAATTTTGTAATGTTTCTAAGTTCAAGCAGCGGAGTGTTTCCTACGCCGTGAAGTCCTTGGATTTTCTCGATTTCGTCCAAAGTGTAGCCCGTGGATTTCATCAGAGCGTCATAGTCGAATGAAATCGGGGATGTTTCGAAGTCCGAATAGTCAAGTCCCAGTGCTTCTTTCTGAATTTCGTTGGATCTTCCCATTACGGACTGATAGTCTTTTGCCAGTGCCATTATTCTTCACCTCCGAAATTCATGATTTCTCTCAGCTGACGGTCGATTTCGATAATCTCAGGTACGAATTTGCCGTAGCTGTGAGTGTAATATGGCGCTTCGTCGATCAAAGTGCCTTTTTCCAGGCGTCCTACCGCAGTCTTTACCGTAACTTCGTCGCCGACAGTTGCGGATTCATCTTGCAGGAAGCCCTTTGTCCATTGCTGAAGGTCGCATTTTTTCGTATCGTCAGGTAATTTTGCAGTTCTTTCTTCTGCTTTCAAAACGATGCTGTGGATGCGAACCCAATCACCTTTTTTTGCCATTTCTAATAGTTCTCCTTAAATTTTTTATATAAATCGAAGATTCGTCTCTAATTCCTGCGCAGTGCCGAAGAAATTATATAGAATCTTCCTTACGGCAACGCCGCCTTGCCACCTTAGTGGCGTATAAATCGAAGATTCGTTACTTAACGATCTTCTTATCCTCGTCGATCAAATCTCTAAAGTCTCCCATGATTGCATGAGGAACAGGGATGTCGATCATGGTCTTGAGTCCCGGAGCTGCGTTGATGCAGTGCGGAATGCAGTTCATGATCATAGCCATAGTGCCGATGCCGCCTTCGATTTCCGGAGTGTTTACCATGTTTACCGGAGGAACGGAGTCGAGGATTACATAGTCGCCGGTGTGAACGCCAACCTGTTCAGGCTCGATCTGCTGCGGGTGATCCATGTCGATCTTTCTTTCGCCGTCGATGTTTACCCAGCCCTTCATTGCAACGCCTGCAACCTGTCCTGCTGCTGCGAAGCCGTAAGGGGATTTTCTGTCAACGTCTGTTACGATCGGTTCCATGTCCTGACCGAAGTCGTCCCATTTCCAGCCGAGAGCATCGCAGATCATCATTGTGGATTCAGCAAATCCAACATGTCCTGCCATTGTGCCATTAGCTTTTCTTTCGTTAAATTCTTCAACGGAGATGCCGATTCCCTGTTCTTCCATTACGGCAGGGCCGAACGGTGACAAGGAGTTAACACGTCTTGAGGTTACGTGGTTTACTTCTTCGCAAGCCGCAGTCCAAAGGATTACCAGAAGGTCCATGATAAGTCCCGGATTGATGCCTGTACCCATTACGGAAACGCCGTTCTTCTTTGCGATTTCGTCCAGCTTCTTTGCAAGTTCAGGTTCCTGAGCCTGCGGATAAGCCATTTCTTCTGCGGAAGTGATTACGTTCATTCCTCTTTCCATTACGAAAACTAATTTGTCATATACATCTTTTGTGAAAGAATTTGTGCAAACTACTACGATGTCAGCTATGCCCGGTTTGATAACTTCTTCGGCAGTTCCAACGATAACGTCCTCTCTGTCGCCCTTTACGATTCCCGGAACTACGTCATAGAGGCTCTTGCCGAGCTTGTCTCCGATGTCGATTGCGCCAACGATGTCAACGCCTTTTTTCTTTGCGAGCATCTTGCCGATGCCGCCGCCCATAGCGCCAAGTCCCCAAAGGATTACTTTTACATTTTTCATTTCACATTCTCCTTTTCAAAACAATATTTGTGTGATTAAACATGCTATCATATATAAGCAAAAGCCGTGCCACTTATCTTGCTGGACATTGTATACTTCTTTGCGCAAAAAACTTGTCCGCCACACAAATTTTCTCGTTATTTTATGCTTTTTTCTGTGAAAAGTGCCAATTTCTCGAAAGTTTTTCCGAAATGTAACGAAGTCGCAAATTTTTTCTCCCCCATGGCGCGGTTAAATCGCCCCTGAAACGCAAAAAAACTTGCACGTTAAGCGCAAGAATTTTTGCATATAAGCATATACGGGTGCGAGGTTTGTCGCAACCCTCCGTTTTATGTTTTTGCAGAGCTTGTCGGTATTTTGCCAGATTTTGCCCGACTTCGTCACTTCAGGTCGAATATATGGTATTTTTTTAGCTTGTGCTGGAGAGTCTGACGCTTGATTTGCAAAGCCTTTGCCGCCTTTGAGATATTGCCGTCCCAGGCAACCAACGCTTCCTTTATGATACGTTCCTCCACAGCATCCAGATACTCGTCAAGGGGTCTGTCCGCCTCGTACTCAAATTCCGGACGCTTCAGGCGTTTTCCCGTCTCCGGCATACTGAGCAGCTTTTCCGTAAGGATGTGTTCCCTGTCCGCCATTGAAACCGCCTGCTCGATGATATTTTCAAGTTCCCTCACGTTGCCCGGATAATCGTATTTTTGCAGCTTCCTGTTGGCTTCCTCGGAAACCATCCAGAGTTCCTTGCCGAAACGCTTGTTGTGCTTTTCGAGAAATCTTTCCGTGAGATTGGGGATATCGTCCAGCCTTTCTCTCAGGGGCGGAATGGAGATGTTTATTACGTTAAGCCTGTAATAAAGGTCTTTTCGCAGTTTGCCCGCAGCGATGAGTTCCTCCGGCGGCTCGTTTACGGTTGCTATGATTCGCACCGCGATGGGAATATCCTTGTTTCCCCCGACGCGCCTTACATAGTTTTCTTGAAGCACCCGCAGGAGTTTGCTCTGCAAGTCGTAAGGCATGGCGCTGATTTCGTCCAGCAGCAGGGTGCCGCCGTTTGCCTGTTCAAAGAGTCCCGCCCTGTCTACCGCGCCGGTAAAGCTTCCCTTTGCGGTCCCGAACAAAATGCCCTCTAGCAGAGTCTCCGGAATCGCCGCGCAGTTTTGGGCGAGAAATGGCTTATCCTTGCGGGGGCCTGCATAGTGGATGCTCTGGGCAAAAAGCTCCTTGCCCGTTCCCGTTTCCCCGTAGATGAAAACGCTGGCGTCGTTTCCCGCGGCCCTGCGGGCTCTCTCCACAACCTCCTTAAAACGCGGATTTTCTCCGTAAATATCCTCAAATGTATATTTTTTTATGCCGGCAGGAAGGGATATTTCTTCCTTGCTTGTAAGAGAGGCGGCTACTTTTTCGATGGTGTTTTCCTGGAGCTTCAGCAGTTTGTCCGACATTTTGCGTATGTCTGTAATATCCTTTGCCACCTCCACCGCCGCAACCGCTTCGCCATCTACGATAATTGGCAGGGTGCTGTTTATGGTGGTGATTTCCTTTCCGTAAAGGTTTTTGTAGGTCTGCTGCTGTTTGAGGGTGGCTTCTTTCCTAGTCAGCGCTCGAAACATGGTGCTTTCCCCCAGCCGAAAGTCCGGAAACGCCTCGTGGAACTTCTTTCCAAGGACATCGTCCATGTTCACCTTTTCCATGGACGCCATGGCGTTGTTATAAAATATCCCCACGCCGTCGCTGTCAACTATGTAAACGCCCTCGTCGATCAGTTCCAGCAGTCCCTCTATAATCTTTTGATAATAGCTTTCGTTCATACGCCCTATAGCTCCTTTCGCGCCTATATCATATCACAAAAGGCTACATAGTGCAAACTTTTTTGCACTATGTTTACTCACTATAGCTTCCCTATTGCGACTGCCGAGCGCTTGCCAATTCTCACCCCATTCTCACCCCTACTGACCATTTCCGAACTCCCGCTTGCAAATTTCATCGTTTTCTGTCATAATAATGGGGTGGCTTTTGCCCGTGAAAGGATGAATTTTATGAGATTAAGAAAAGATACCGACGGAATGCTTGAAGAAGAGGTGCTTCTCATCGCCAAGGTTTCCGACGCGTTGGCGCACCCTGCCAGAATAAATATGTTCCGATATATAATGCAGGCGAACCGCGGCATGGTGGCGGTTTGCAACAAGGACATCGTGGCTCACTTTGACTACGCCCAGGCCACCGTTTCCCAGCACATGAAAAAGTTGGTGGAATCGGGGCTAGTGGAAATAAAAAAGAAAGAAAAGTTTTCCTATTATTATGCCAATCTGGGTATGCTGATGCAGTACCTTAACGCCACGAAGAAGTTTTCCGTGCAGTAGCCGGTAGCCGGAATTTAGATAAAATGCGAGCCTTGCAGGTTGCGATTTGCAAGGCGCATAATCAAAAATGCAAAAAAACATACCCGATTTGCGACATGGCTCTTTTGGGGAGCCTGCATTCTCGCCGCAACCGGGTATTTTGTTTTATTTTTGCTTTATTTCTCGTCTGTTTTTTTCCACCGGGCTTCGTCGGCATATATCGTCAGGGTTCTGTCCATGTGCGCGAAACCGCCTTTTGCCTCGATAGTCTCAAACTCCATCTCGCCGCTTTTTCGCAGTTTTATCTCGCCCTCCTCAGGCAAAAGGCGAAAGCAGGTCGCTCTGCCTTTCAGAAAGCCCTCATAGCCGTCGCGGGTTTTGATGATCACGCTTTCCGCCTCGCCGTCGAACAAGGTTTTGTCGGGGCAAATCACTCTTACCCGCATACCGCCGCCTTCGGTGTTTAATTTTTTATCTGCGTCCGCCATACTGCGCCTCGTATCTTTCCGCAACCTCGTCGATGGAACCTGCCATCAGGAAAAGGTTTTCCGGCACATGGTCGTATTTGCCCTCCAAGATCTCGCTGAAACCGCGAACTGTCTCCTTGAGCGGCACATATTTGCCGGGAGTTCCCGTAAACTGCTCCGCCACGCTGAAAGGCTGTGAGAAAAATCTCTGAATCTTTCTCGCGCGATTTACCGTCAGCTTATCCTCCTCAGAAAGCTCATCCATGCCTAAAATTGCAATAATATCCTGCAAATCTTTATATTTCTGCAAAACCTCCTGCACCTGTCTTGCCACCCGATAATGCTCCTCGCCCACGATCAGCGGGTCAAGAATCCTCGACGTGGATTCCAGCGGATCAACGGCTGGGTAAATGCCAAGCTCCGTGATGGAACGATTCAGTACCGTTGTAGCATCAAGGTGGGCGAAAGTCGTCGCCGGAGCCGGGTCTGTCAGGTCGTCCGCCGGAACATATATCGCCTGTACCGATGTGATGGAGCCGTTCTTTGTGGAGGTGATTCTCTCCTGCAAAGCGCCCATCTCCGTGGCAAGGGTCGGCTGATAGCCTACCGCCGACGGCATACGTCCAAGCAGCGCCGAAACCTCGGAACCTGCCTGCGTAAATCTGAAAATATTATCTATGAAAAGCAGCACGTCCTGCCCTTCTTCGTCTCTGAAATACTCCGCCATGGTAAGCCCTGTCAGAGCAACTCTCATTCTGGCTCCCGGCGGCTCATTCATCTGCCCAAAGACCATTGCCGTTTTTTCGATAACTCCGGACTCGATCATCTCGTTGTATAAATCGTTTCCCTCTCTGGTTCTCTCACCGACTCCCGCAAATACGGAAATGCCGCCGTGTTCCTTGGCGATGTTGCTGATAAGCTCCTGAATGAGTACGGTTTTTCCTACTCCGGCACCGCCGAAAAGTCCGACTTTTCCGCCTCTCGTATAAGGGGCGATGAGGTCGATTACCTTGATTCCCGTTTCGTAAATCTCGGATTTTGTGTTTTGATCCGCAAAACTCGGCGCCGGTTTATGAATCGGCGAAGTTTTCGTGGTGTTTACCGGACCCTTTTCGTCAATGGTTTCGCCTATGACATTAAAAAGTCTGCCGAGAACTTCGTTTCCCACAGGCACCGTAATAGGCGCTCCCGTGTCGATTGCCTTCATTCCGCGAATCAGTCCGTCTGTGGAAGAAAGGGCGACACATCTTGCCACATCGTCGCCGATATGCTGCGCTACCTCCGCCATGATTTTTCTGTCGCCGTCATGAATCTCAATGGCGTTCAGAAGTTCGGGCATATGCCCCTCTTCAAATTTTATATCTATTACCGGGCCAATAATTTGGCTTATTAAACCCTCTTGCATCTTGTTACCTCCTCTGTTTCTGCGACTTTCACGCCTTTGCCCTGCCGCTATTTCTGCGACTCTGCGCCGGAAACGATCTCGATCAGTTCGTTTGTGATAGCCGCCTGTCTCACCCTGTTATAGGTGAGGGAAAGTTTTGACAAAATCTCGTTTGCGTTGTCGGTGGCGCTTTCCATTGCGCTTCTTCTTGCCGCATACTCACAGGCCGCGGATTCGGTCACCGCCTCAAACAGTACAAGCTCGAAATACTTCGGAACCATATAGTCCAGTATTTCCTGCGGTTCCTGCGTAAATTCCGTCTCCCTTGCCTCCGGGTCAAATTCGCTTTCCGCAAGGGGCAGCAGCTTCTTTACTACAGGCTCCTGTTTCAGCGAATTTATATAGGCTGTGTGGGCCAAAAGAATCTCCGAAACCTCGCCCCTTTGGAATTTTTCGATGAGGGGTCTTGCGATTTCCCTTGCCTCAGCAAAGGTGATTTTCTCCGGAGCCTCCGAGCATTCTCCGACGATCTCATAGCCGTTATGCTCAAAATAGTCCCGTCCCCTGCTTCCGATGGCGTAAATCTCAATCTCTTGCTGTGATTTTTCCTCAGCGGCGGACACAACCTGCTTTATGACGTTTGCGTTAAATCCTCCGCAAAGTCCCCGGTTTCCGGTGATTGCTATGATCAAAGTCTTTGACTTTTCTTTTTCATCTTCGCCGCCGGGATTTTCTTCTTCGCCTATCATGTTCGCCGCAGCTGCCATGACCTTTTCCATGGTCTGGGAAATTTCCCGTATCTGAGCGCTGGTTTTGTCAAAAGCGTTCTTTGCTTTTTTGTATTTTGAGGCGGAAACAAGACGCATTGCGTTGGTGATATGCTCGGTACTCTCGATGCTCCTCATTCGGCGTTTCAGTTCCTGCATATTTTCGGACATCTTCTCACCTCTTATTTAACTTCTTTAACTTTCTCGTCGGCTTCTTTTTTAGCCTCGTCGGTTTCCTTGTTTTCCTCGTCTGCCGCAGCTGCCTTGCTTTCCTTGAATTTTTTGATTCCCGCAGCAAGGAGTTCTTCTGTTTCTTCCTCAAGCTTCCCGGTCTTTAGGATAGTCTCGCCTATTTCAGGATAGTGAATCCTTATATAATGAAGCAGTTCTTCCTCAAAAGCCTTGATTTCTTTGATCGGGACGTCTTCCATATATCCTTGGGATGCGGCATATATGCTTACCACCTGATCCTCAACGTCCATTGGATGATATTGACCTTGCTTCAGCACCTCCATCAGCACTCTGCCGTGGTCGAGCCTTGCCTTTGTGTCCTTGTCGATATCCGAACCGAACTGCGAAAAGCTTGCCAGCTCTCTGTACTGTGCAAGTTCCAACTTCAATTTGCCGGAAACCTTTTTCATCGCCTTTATCTGAGCGTCGCCGCCTACACGGGATACCGAAATACCCACGTTTACAGCGGGTCTTTGTCCCGTAAAGAACAGCTCGGATTCCAGGAAAATCTGACCGTCCGTGATGGAAATTACATTTGTAGGAATGTATGCTGACACGTCCCCCGCCTGAGTCTCGATAATCGGCAGCGCCGTAATCGAGCCTCCTCCCAGTTCTTCGCTGAGGTGCGCGGCTCTTTCCAGCAATCTGCTGTGAAGATAGAAAACGTCTCCCGGATACGCCTCGCGCCCCGGCGGTCTCCTCAGCAAAAGTGACATGGTTCTGTAAGCCACCGCGTGCTTTGAAAGGTCATCGTATATGATCAGCACGTCCCTGCCCTGATACATGAAGTATTCCGCAATGGCGCATCCTGCGTACGGCGCTATGTACTGTAGCGGCGCTACGTCGCTGGCGGTTGCCGAAACAACAACGGAATAGTCCATTGCTTCCTTTTCTTCAAGAGTCTGCACAAGCTGTGCCACCGTGGATTTTTTCTGCCCTATAGCCACATAAATGCAAATGACATTTTTGCCTTTCTGGTTAAGAATCGTATCGATGGCGATAGCCGTCTTTCCTGTCTGACGGTCGCCGATGATAAGCTCTCTCTGACCTTTGCCGATTGGCATCATGGCGTCGATTGCCTTGATTCCGGTTTGCAACGGCTCGTTTACCTTTTTTCTCATGAG
Organism: Bacteroidaceae bacterium; assembly: GCA_963658905.1. Classification (GTDB taxonomy): domain Bacteria; phylum Bacillota; class Clostridia; order Peptostreptococcales; family Anaerovoracaceae; genus CAG-238. The sequence continues at coordinate 3,249 of CAVKSD010000043.1, read as the reverse complement.
AACGCCCGGCGCCGGATATTCAATATCTCTGGTTTCGTGGGTGACGATCTCGCCTTTGCCGTCGATGGGATTTCCAAGGGCATCCACAACTCTGCCTATCATTGTCTCGCCCACGGGAACCTCAACGATTTTGCCGGTAGGTTTTACGATATCGCCCTCTTTTATTTCTCTGTCAGAGCCGAGAATTACAACGCCTACGTTATCTTCTTCCAAGTTCAGCGCCATACCGAACACGCCGCTTTCAAACTCCAAAAGCTCGCCCTCCATGCAGCGGCTCAGACCATAAACTCTTGCGATGCCGTCGCCTACCTGAAGAACCGTGCCGTAGTCCAAGATTTCGTATTTGCTATGGTAATTTTTGATTTGCTCTTTTATGACCGAACTGATTTCTTCCGGTTTTAAATTCATAGGGACTCCTCCCTCCTTAAATATTTTTCAGGGTGCGCAGCAAAGCGTCCAAATCCCCTCTTACGGATTTGTCTATCATCTTGCCGTCAACCTGTATTTTGATTCCGCCGATAAGTTTTTTGTCGACGATATTTTCCAGTGTTATGTTTTTCCGAAGAAGCTTTGACATTTCTTCCTCAAACTTCGCAAGTTGCTCCTTGCCGAGGGGGTCTGCGCTGTAGATTTCTCCCATCGCCTTGCCCCTTTCCTTGTCGTAGAGCCGGATGTACTGCCTGCGGATTTTTTTGATCTCCGAGGTGCGCCTTTTGTCCGTCAAAACGTACAAAAAGTTAATCATTTCCTTGCCGAATTTGCCCTCAAAGCTTTCCGAAATGACCTTTTTCTTATCCGCCGCCATTATCGCAGGGCTGTCTAAAAATTCCGCGAATTTCGGCGTTTCTCCGAGGACGATTTCAAGAGTTTCAAGCTCTCCCAGAATCTCGTCTTCTTTTCCCAGTTCTTTCGCAGCCTCAAACAAGGCAGCTCCGTATGTAAGGGATACTACTGACTCTGCCATTTGCCGCTTCCTGCCTCCTCTAAAACTTTATCAACAAGTTCCTGCCTGTCTGCTTCGCCCAGATCTTTTTCCATAATCTGCTCGGCGGTGAGTACTGCAAGTTTGGCGACATCTTTTTTGAGCGCCGAAACCGCCTTTTCCTCTTCTGCCGCAATCCTCTTGTGGGCGTCTGCAATGATCTGGGAGGCTTCCTGTTTTGCCTCGGAAACGATCGTCTCTGCCCGCTCATCAGCGATAACCTTGGCTTCCTTGATGATCTGGCGCTTTTCTTCCTCGGCATTTGCAAGGGTTTTGCTGTATTCTTCTAGCAGTGCGCTTGCTTTCTTGCTTTCTGAATCGGCGTGTATGAGTTCTTCTTCGATCATCGCCTTTCTCGCCATCATAAAATTATGCACTTTCTCGAAGAAAAAATGCTTGAGAATAAGGTAAAGCACAAGAACGGTTATGGCTGTGAAAAGAAGATTCCAGTTAAACTCAAGCAGTCCTTGGTATAATCTTACTTCCATATTAAAACCTTCTTAATGTCTGAATGTCTGAAATTCATACGAATTGTCCGGATTCTACAGTTTTCCTGCCAGGACAATCGCTATAACGAATGTCAATACTCCGATAGTCTCCATGATTGCCATTGCAACGATCATGGATGTTCTTACGGCGCCTGCCGCCTCTGGCTGCTTGCCCATGCTTTCCATTGCCTTTGCACCCAAAAGGCCCTGTCCGATACCGATACCAAGTGCCGCGCATCCCATTGCGAGGCCTGCTGCGATTGCTATAATTCCTGTCATTTTGTTTCCTCCTACTTAATAAAACTTAATTTAGCTTGTTGTCATAAAAACTTAATGGTCGTGATTTCTCGCGATTGCTTTTGCGAGGAAGACCATAGTAAGCGTTACGAATATATATGTTTGGATTGCCGGCTCAAACATATCGAAAAAGCCGTTGAGCGGAAGCACAAGCACCGCCCGCAAGAAAGGCACGCTGCAAATCAGCGAACTTAGCCATTCCATAAGGTTCATCCAAAGGTCAACTACTATGACCCCTCCGAAAATGTTTCCGAAAAGTCGGAAGCCCAGTGATACCGGGAGCGTGCAGTCCTCCAAAATGTTCAGCGGAAGCATGAACGGATACGGATCGCACATGTGCTTTATCTTGCCTCTAAATCCAAGGAACCTAAATCCGCCGACTTGAATCAGCAGGAATGTCAAAATCGAAAGTCCGAAAGTTACGTTTACATCCGCCGTTATCGGTCTTTGCCCGAACAGCCCCAGAGAACTTCCCATGAGGATATACAGAAAAATCGTTCCTATATATGGCGCGTATCTTTCCGCATCCCTGCCTAAATTTTCCTGGGCGTAATCATAGACTTTTTCCACGATGAACTCCGCCGCTATCTGCCTTTTGGTGGTGGGTACCTTTTGCAGCCCATGTCCGAGCCAAATGCCGCACGCCGCGATTATCGCCGCGATTATGAATCCCCAGAGGGTGCTTTCTGTGAGGAAAACCTCGCCGTCACCGAAGCTCAGTATGATTCGTGCGCCCAGCTCGTCAACATTTATCATGCAAAAACCTCCTTTCCACTTGCTACATATCTCTAAAAACTAACAAAAGTAACACCCGGCAGCCTTTTATGTCCAACCAAACATTACTTTCTTTTTTTCTATTTTTGATATTTCGCTCGTCTTTGCGACTTTTCGTCGCACTCGTAATTATACCACTCAAATTCAAAAAAAAACACCCTTTGTCGCTATGTATTTGCTAAAAAACGCCGTTTTTAGCCGTTTCTTTGCGTTTTCTTAGCATTTCTTTTGGACAAAAAAGTGTCTTTGTGGTGTTTATTTTTTTGATTTCCGGGTTAGGCAAGACCGGCTCCGGTTCGCCGCCCCCCTCAGAGCATTTCGATTTCTTTTTGCGGCAGTCCCGTGAGTTTTGCAATGAGTTCATTCGCCATGCCCTCTTTCAGCATTACTCTTGCAATCTCCTTTCTGCACTTTATGCTGCTAAAGCTCTGCGACTTCGCTCAGTGTCAACCCTGTGATTTCTGCAATTTCCAGCACAGGCATTTTCTTTGCAAGCAAGTTCTTTGCAATCTCGAGCTGTTTCTGCTCTGCCCCGAGTTTAATTCCGGACTGCTCGCCCTTGGAAAATCCGGACTTTTCGCCTTTTGAGAATCCGGACTTTTCGCCCTTGGAGAATCCGGACTTTTCGCCCTCGTCGTAGGCGTCCTTGGCGGCTTCCCTCGCTCTGATTTCCGCAAATTCTTCTACCGTGATCTCCTTGAATAACAT
>CAVKSD010000042.1:0-15610 GCA_963658905.1 Bacteroidaceae bacterium | reverse complement strand
GCCTCGTCCTCTCTCCGCCGGAAAGTGAAGAAATCTTCTTATTATAAAAGCTTTCGTCAAATGCCATGGAATTTAGGATGCCGATAATTTCAGACTTATATGTATAGCCCCCCTCCCGTTCAAAGCGGTGGTGAAGCTCATCCAGCCTGTCCATCAGCCTTGCGTCATGGGGATTTTGCGCCACCTCGTCTGAAAGCCTTGCGATCTCCTTTTCCATGTCCGAAAGCCCCGAAAAAATCCCTTCGATTTCCTCTATAACGGTGCCTTCGCCGTTAAAATTGTCCCGCTGCTTCAAATAGCCGATCTTTATATTTTGGGACACGAAAAACTCCCCCTCGTCGCAGGGAAGCTCTCCCGTAAGCATATTCAGCAGGGTGGTTTTCCCCGCTCCGTTTCTTCCGATTATGCCTACCTTGTCTCCGGCGTTTAGATGGAAGCTCGCCTTGTCGATTATGACATCCGTTCCGTATGTTTTTGTAAGATTATTGGCTGAAAGTACGATCATAGTTCCATATTTGCATAGGCGTCAAGGTCAAGCCCCTCCGCCCCCTTTTCTTTATATTTGTAATATGCCGCCGCCGCTATCATTGCTCCGTTGTCGGTGCAAAGGACAGGAGCAGGGCGATAAAGCTGCATCTTCTCTTTTTCGCAGGCCTTCCCCAGCATTTCTCTGAGTTTAGAGTTTGCCGCAACGCCTCCGGCAAGCACGAGTTTCGTTTCGCCTCGCATTTTTGCCGCGCTCACGGCTTTTTCCACGATTACGTCCATCACCGCCTGTTGAAAGCTTGCGGCGATATCCGCTCGGTTTATTTCTCTCCCTGCCTGTTTCTGCTGATTTATATAGTTAAGCACCGAGGTTTTCAGCCCGCTGAAGCTGAAATCAAAGCTGTCTTTTTCAAGATATACCCGCTTAAAATATATTGCCTCTGGGTTTCCCTCTTTTGCGATCCTGTCGATTTTCGGGCCTCCGGGATATCCAAGTCCCAAAACCCTTGCAACCTTGTCGTAAGCCTCGCCTACCGCGTCGTCTCTTGTTCCGCCAAGGATCTCACACTCCGTATAGCTTTTGACTTCCACTATTTCCGTATGTCCGCCGCTTGTAATCAGCGCCATAAATGGCGGCTCAAGCTCAGGATATTCGATGAAATTTGCGCTTATATGACCCATAAGGTGATGCACTCCCACAAGGGGAATGTCCTTTGCAAAGGAAAGTGATTTAGCGGTGGCGACTCCCATCAGAAGTGCGCCTATAAGCCCCGGTCCATTGGTTACACCGATAAGGTCTATATCATCAAGGCTCGCGTCAGCATCGCTCAGGGCTTCTTTTAGAACCCCGTTGATGTTTTCCAGATGATGCCGTGACGCGATTTCCGGCACAACTCCGCCGAAGTTTTTGAATATATCTATCTGTGATGAAATAACGTTGGAAAGAACCCGTCTACCATCTGCAAGGACTGCGATTGCCGTCTCGTCGCAGCTAGTTTCGATTCCCAATGTCAAAAATCTTCCGTCTTTCATTTTTATCCTTTCCACATGATGAGGGCATCCTCGCCGTTATCCTCGTAGTATCCCCTGCGAACTCCCGCTTCCAGAAAACCCATTCCCGCATATAATTTTTTTGCGGCATCGTTTCCTGCTCTCACTTCCAGTGTGAATCTCTCGACGCTCTGCTTTGCCGCCTCATCAATCAAGGCTTCGAGCATAGCCCCTGCGATACCTCTGCGTCTGTATTCCGGAAACACCGCCACGTTGGTGATATGCCCCTCGTCGAGAATTTTCCACAGACCTGCATAGCCGCATATTTTGCCGTCAATTTCTGCCGCAATATATATAGCCCGCCGGTTTTCCCTTATATCGTGATTTAGCGATTCGTAGCTCCAAGGCGTAGAAAAGCAAGCCTTTTCAACCTCTGCAATCTGCTCTGCGTCCTCGCCTTTTGCCCGCCTTATAATCAATTTGCTTTCCATGCTTCTATCGCCGTCCATAGGTCTTTACTCCTGTTTCGGGCCTTTGCATATAGGAAGCTGACCCGCTTCAAGCTTCTGCTCCGCCTCCGCTTTTCGCATATAATCCGGAAGCAAATCTTCGGATTTTACGAGATATTTATCTATATTCTCCGCGGCACACAGCGCAACCGAAGCCGCGTCCTGATATCTGAATGGAGCCTCTGCAAAGCTGTATTTTCCAAGCCCTGCAAGTTCATCGTCAATAGGCGATTCGTAGGCATCTATGCCGTCTCCGAAGAAAAGAACCTCGCGGCCATCGGCAAACACCTGCTCTTTGATAACTTTCAAAACATCCGTCAGCATATACGCTCCGTCCGGTAGATATCCCTCCACCATTCCGTAAACCTGTCCCCGCCTTGCGTTGATAATGGCACAGATTGTGATTCCCTCAGAGGCGGCTTTTATGGCTTCTTCCTTGTATTTGAAGCCCGTCAGGGTAGGAACTGCTATCGCCTGTTTGAGTTCGAGAGCCTGAGACAAGGCGCGTGCGGTGGAAACTCCGATTCTGATTCCGGTAAATGACCCCGGCCCTACGGAAGATGCTATATATGAAATTTCGTCTTTGGAAACCCCCGCCGCCGACAGCACTTCCGAAATAGACGGAATAAGTTCCCTGAGATGGCTCATGCTGCCTTCGATTTTTTTCGAGGAAATAATACGGTTCCCGCACTTTTCTCCGCCTTCGGCATTTTCTGCCCGGAGCAGGCAGACCGAACCTTCCCGTCCCGTGGTTTCGATACCTAAAATGAACATTTATATATCCTCTCTCCCTCGTTTTTTCCGTATTCAAGATAAATGTATTTCGTGTTTTCCGGCAAAATTTCTTCGATCAAGTCCGCCCATTCCACCACGCAAACTCCCTCGCCGAAAAAATACTCATCTATGCCGATATTAAACAGCTCCTCTGGGTCGCTGACTCTGTACACGTCGAAATGATACAGCGGCAGTCTGCCCTCGGTATATTCCTTGACTATGGTAAAGGTAGGACTGTTCACACGTCTTTGTATTCCCAACCCCTTGGCGATATACGAGGTCAGGGCGGTTTTTCCCGTCCCAAGGTCGCCTATCAGCGCAAGGACGTCGCCTCCGCAAAGGCTCTTTGCAATCTCCGCGCCGAATTTCTCGGTTTCCGCTTCGTTTTTAATTTGTACTGTTCTCTTTATTTCCATAAGCCTTGTGAAGCCCCTCTCTGTGCAGGAAGCCCGAAATTCTCTTATATATTACAAAAGTTATGCCTGAGTTCAAAACGCCCTTTATTACGTTAAATAAAAGGATCAGTGGCATAAGGCTCACAACCATCTCCCGCATAGCCTCTCCTCCGTAATAAAACGGCGTTACGAAGTAGTTTGCAACTCCCATGACTACCGTCATAAGCAGGGTCGCTGCAATCATGGAGATAATCGCGACTTTTTTTGTCTTGTGGTTACGATAAATCAGCCCCGCGCACATCAGGAAAGCTCCCGATGCGATCATGTGCATGATGAAGCCGTAAATGCTGTCTCCCCCAAGGAGAAACGCCTGAATCGCGCTTACAACGGTGAGCGCAAGCATTCCCGCCCCCGGCCCGAAAGCAAAGGTGGTGATGATGATCGGAATGTCCGCAAGGTCATAGGTCAGGAACGACACCGCCGGAATCAGCGGGAATCTTACGAATCCAAGGACGCAGGCAACCGCCGCCATCATCCCCATTTTGACAAGTCTGTCGTTTTTCACTCTTTGGTTTTCTAAATTACTCATTTCTACAGTTCCTCTCTTTCTGTTTTGTCCGGTGTAAACCGGCTCTGCTAAGTTGTAATAGGAATCTGTCAGGTCAAACAAGTAGAGCCTTGATATGAATCAAGGCTCAAAAAAGCAACATTCGAATTTCGCGCACCGAAAATCTCGGTTTTCTGGCGCAATACTCTTGTTTCTCTCATCCGGACTATACCGTCGGTGCAGGAATTTCACCTGCTCGGCGCCATTTGGCGTTCGCGGACTATACCGCCGGTGAGGAATTTCACCTCGCCCTGAAACAGATTATGTTATTATTTCCCCACATCGGGAAAACTCACGCTAATTATTATAGTCTTCCGAAGTGAGTTTGTAAATAGCTTCCGCATAAATTTTTGTCATTTGCATTAGTCTTTCTATGCTGAGGCACTCGTTTTTTCGGTGCATGAGATCCGGATCCCCCGGAAACAGCGCTCCGTAGGCGATAATATTCTCCGCCGCCCTTGCATAGGTGCCTCCGCCGATTACAACAGGAACGGACTTCGTATCCCCGGTGTGCTTCTGATAAATCTCCACGAGGGTCTTTATAAGCGGATCGCCTGGGTCTTTATACACAGGCGCCTGATCTTTCAGCTTCAAAACCCCTAAGTTGTACTTTTCGAGGGTGGTCGCCATAGCCTCGTAAACATCATCTCCTGCGATGCTCACCGGATAGCGCACATTTATGGTAAGGCTCGCCGCCTTTTCGTTCATCTGGGCCATTCCCACATTGAAAATTAGCTTTCCGGAGGCTTCGTCTGCGAAGTTTATACCTATTTTTTCGCCGTCGAGACAAAATCCGATATATTTGTTGTAAAAATCCACAAAATCGTTGTGTTCTTCCTCGGCAAAATTCAATCTGCCCAGGAAAGACATCATAATCGAGATTGCGTTAAGCCCCTCCTCCGGTTTCGCTCCGTGAGCGCTTACGCCCTCTGCGGTGATTTCAAGGGATTTTCCCACGCCCTTTGCCCGGAGCTTATATCCGGTTTCCTCACGAAAAGCCGCAACTTCTTCGCGGATTTTAGCATATGGGGATTCGCCGCCGTTTTGATCTCTGATCACCGCCCTGCAATAGTCCGCAACGCTGTTTGCCGCCGCGCCACCTGTAATTGAGCGAAGTTTCAGCCCCTTTGTCTGTGAGCCTGCAAACTTTCTTGCCAGTTCAAAAATCAATATACCCTTTTCCCCGTTTATTACCGGAAAATCCGCATCCGGCGTAAAGCCGAAATCAGGCTTTCTCACCTTCGAGAAATAGTAGTCCATGCCTTTCCAATCGGTTTCTTCGTCAAGACCCAGTATAAGGCGTATGGTGGCTTTCGGCTGAAAACCCGCATCTTTCAACGCCTTCATCCCATATAGACAGGAAATCAGAGGCCCTTTGTCATCGGTAGTTCCTCTGCCGTATATCTTGCCCTCCGCTACGCTGCCGCCGTATGGGTCAAAATCCCAATCTCCCCCTGCGGGAACCACGTCAAGATGTCCCAGAATTCCGAAAACCTTATCGCCGGTTCCCGGAAAATCCACATGACCGCCGTAGTTATCCGCATTGTAGGTTTCAAAGCCCATGCTTTCGGCAAGTTCAAGGAATGTGACAAGCGCCTTTTGCACTCCCTCGCCAAATGGATAAAGCTCTCCCGACGGAGTTTTTATCGGCGGCTCCTGCTGGCTTTTGCACTGCAAGACCGATTGCAAAGACGCAATCATTTCTTCCTTGTTTTCTTCAAGAAATTTCTCGTATTCCATGACTATACGGACTCTACTCCGTTGATTTCAGGATAGCTTTCTTTGAGGATTCTTTCGATTACCGCCTTGAGGGTCATCTGGGCTCCCGGACAGCCTGCGCAGTGTCCCTGAAGTTTTACCTTGACGATATTGTCCTCGGTAAGTTCCACGAACTCAACGTCACCGCCGTCTCTCTGCAAAAAAGGTCTGATCTGTTCAAGAGCTTCTTTAATCTTATTTTCCATTTGTTTAAATTCCTTTCGTTTTCTGTTTTATTTAGTTTATAGCTTGTTTCTTCTTTTGTCAATTTAATTTGCCCCTGTCACTCCACCGTATATGAAGGCTGAACTATGCCCCCGGCTATGTGGGTAATTGTGATGGACTTGGTGGCTTCGTTTTTGCCCCCGTAGTTTATAACGCCGGAAGCACCGCTGAAATTCACGGTCTGGCTCAGGGCTTCCCTGATATGTACCCCTGCCGGAATCCCCGTATCAAGGGCTGTCTGAAGTATCTCCTTGGCGGTTCTTCCCTCTGCGTCGGTTGCCGCATCCTCTGTGAGCTTGTCCGGATCCGCGTTCTGAATATTCTCATAAGCTCTTTCTATTGCATCGATGGCAAGGCAGTAAGCGTCAAATGCCACGGCAGTCCGCTCCGACGGCTCCGCCGTTTCTCCGTATTTCGCCTTGAAGGCCTCGATAAACTCCTCGGACTTTTCGGTTTCCGCATTCTGGCTTTGCTCCGTCGGAAACGCCGCATGAATACCGGTGTTTTCTTTTAGATATGAAATTAGTTTTTCGTCGTTCCATGCTCTTGTTCCGAGGAAAAGAACATTTGTAAGGTTATTTTCCGCAGCCTGCTTCATAAACTCAACGGAATTTGCCGCAGAAAGGGTTATAAACACCGTGTCTGCGCCGGACGCTTTTATCTTTTCAATGGCCTGGCTATAGTCCGTCCCGTCTTTTGGAACAGTGAAAGTCCCCGCCACCCCGGAGCTTGACCCGGAGAGTTTTTTGAAACGGTTGGTAAAACGCTTGATGGTAGCCGTAGCCGTATCGTCGTCCTCGGTTTTGACAGCCGCCGCAACGGTTTTATTCTGCGAAGTATAGGCAAAGTCCGCCAGAGCGTCTCCCTGCTTTGTCTCGGAGTATGTTGCGCTGAAATAGTAATCGTTATTTGTGGTAATCAGCGGATTTGTGCTGGAAATCGTAATTGCCGGTATATTATTCGCCTTTGCGTACTTTCCCGCTATCAGCGTAAGGGTTTCCCCATAGCTGCCGAGAATCACCGATGGCGAGCTGTTTGCAATCATCTCCTGAATCACGGTTTCGCCGGTATATATGTCCGACTTGTTGTCCCCGTAAACCAGTTCCACCTGCTTGCCGCAAACCGCCGGATAGAGGTCGTGGGCAAGTTCGATTCCCATGAGTTCCTCATTGCCCTCCGTCTTATTCTTTCCCGAAAGCGGTTCAAAAACCCCGATTTTAATAGTCCTTTCCTGAGCTTTCTTTTCGCCACTGAAAAACGCATTTCTAAAATTCGTGTAAGTAGTGCAAGCGCAAAGCCCCAACGTAAGTGAGGCAATCATCCCGCAAACCAAAACCTTTTTAACTACTTTATTCATATCCTATTCCCCTAAATATGCTTGTTTTACTCTCTCATCCGAAAGCAGAGCCTTGCCCGGCCCCGCCATTGTAATGTCCCCCGTCTCCATTACATAAGCATAATCCGAAATTTCAAGAGCCGCGTTGGCGTTCTGCTCGATAAGCAGCACGTTTACCCCCGCTTCCTTTATCTGCTGAATAATCGCGAAGATGTCCTTGATTATCAGCGGAGCAAGCCCCAAAGAAGGCTCGTCTAACATCAAGAGCTTAGGCTTGCTCATCAGCGCCCTGCCTACCGCCAGCATCTGCTGCTCGCCGCCGGAAAGGGTGGCTCCAAGCTGCCATGTTCTTTCTTTGAGACGAGGGAAAAGGCTGTAAACCCATTCTCTGTCCTTTGCGATCTTGTCCTTATCCTTTCTGAGATAAGCCCCCGCCGAAAGGTTTTCTTCTACCGTAAGGTCTGGGAAAATCTTGCGCCCCTCCGGACATAAGATTATGCCCTCGCCTACGATGTCCTTTGTTTTCATGGACGTAATATCCGTATTGTCCCAGTAAACGTTTCCCTCGGTTTTTCCTACAAGCCCCATGATTGCCTTGAGAGTTGTGGACTTTCCCGCGCCGTTTGCGCCGATGAGTGAAATAATCTGCCCGTCGGGAACGTCAAGGCTTACGCCGTTAAGGGCGTGAATACCGCCATAATATACGTGTAAATCTCTTATTGCCAGCATTATTCATCCACCCCCAAATATGCTTCAATTACCGCAGGATTGTTCTGAATTTCCTCCGGCGTGCCGTCTGCAATCTGTCCGCCGTAGTTCAGTACATAAATATGGTCGCAAATTCCCATGATTACCTGCATATGGTGTTCTATCATCAAAATGCTCAGGTCGAACTCGTCCCGGATCCTGCCGATAAAGTGCATCAGCTCGTCGGATTCCTGCGGGTTCATGCCCGCCGCCGGTTCGTCGAGTAGCAAAATCTTCGGATGTGTCGCAAGGGCTCTTGCGATTTCCAAATGCCTCTGTTTGCCGTAAGGAAGGGAGGTGGAAAGGTCGTCCTTGTTTTCGTAAAGATCGACTTTTTTGAGAAGCGCCTCTGCCTCCTCGATCATTTTTTTCTCCTCGGTTCTTGCCGTTTTAGACTTGAAGGTCGCTCCGAGAACGCTCTGTTTCTGGTTCATGTGCATAGCTACCAGCACGTTTTCCAGCACCGTCATTTCCTTGAAAAGTCTGATATTCTGGAAGGTTCTTGCGACCCCTAACTTTGTTACCTTGTCCGGTGTGAGGGTCAGGGTCTGCTTGTAATCTCCCTGATGTTTGCCCTTGTATGTACTTGCCATCTTGCCCTTTGGGTGATTTTCGATTTCGATAGCGCCGTTGATGGAAACTGCGCCGTTTGTCGGCTCGTATACTCCGGTTACAACGTTGAAAGCCGTTGTCTTGCCTGCGCCGTTCGGACCGATGAGCCCGACGATTTCGTTCTTATGTACCTCCAAATTGAGGTTGTCAACTGCCACAACTCCGCCGAACTGCATGGTTATGTCGGAGAGCTTTAATACTGTTTCATTTGCCATATTACTGCGCCTCCTTTTCAAATACTACCACATGGTCGTAGACAGGAAGCGGGCTGAAAAGCCTTTCCCCTGCCAGAGGAGCAGCGCCTTTCGCCTTTTTCTCTGCGGCCTTTGCCTTTGCTTCTTTCTTTGCTTCTCTCGTCTGCTTATGCTCTGCAAGCTGCGCCTTTTTCTTTGCCGGCCATTCTTTTATTCTCCTCGGAAGCGTTCTGAACCAGCGGATTATGCCGTCCCAGGAAAATTCGTTTGTGCCCATGATGCCCTTTGCGAAGAAAAGCACGACGAGCATGATGAGAACCGCGAAGACTACCTTACGGAAGCCGGCTCTCATAAGGGAGGATGTGATTCCAAGCCATGTGCCTTGGTCGAGGCCTCTAAGCAGCCATTCGTTCAAAGCGATGAAAATATATGAGCCTATAACCGAGCCTGTGATGGAGCCGATACCGCCGATAACCACGATGAGCAAAATTTCGTAGGTCATATTAGTAGTAAATGTTGACGCCGTTGCGGAGTTTTGAAACATGGCAAGAAGCGCACCGCCAACCCCCGCGAAGAACGAGGATATAACGAAAGCAAGTTCTTTGTGCTTGAACAGGTTTACGCCCATTGCCTCCGCCGCGATCTCATCGTCACGAATAGCCTTGAAAGCCCTGCCGTATGTGGAATTTATAAGCAAAACGATCAGCCAGATGCACAGACCCGAAAAGATTATCGGGAAAAGCGCCGTGCTGTATGTTGCAAATTCTCTCAAAATGTTGGAGCCATTTGTTACAGGTCCGATCGTATTCCACTGGAATACCGCCCTCAGAATTTCTGCAAATCCCAGAGTTGCGATTGCAAGATAGTCGGATTTGAGTCTGAGTACCGGAATCCCGATGAGGTAAGCGATAAGTCCTGTCAAAACTCCCGCAAATATTATCAATATAAATATACCCAAATATTCGCCGATTACGCCGCCGAAGCTTCCCTCGCCTCCCAGGGCGTTCATCAAAACATCCGGAATCGAGAACTGAAAGAGTCCCCCGTCAAAGTATTGATAAACCGCCGCGTGTTGATCCGCAGGGATCGAGAAAATCGCATAGGCGTAAGCGCCGATGAGCATGAAGCCCGCCTGCCCCAAGGAGAAAAGTCCCGTGAAACCGTTGAGCAGGTTCATAGAAACTGCAACAAGTGCATAAATTGAGCCTTTTTCGATAACTTTCATCAGCATACTCCACTGAGAAGTCATCGGAATCAGCGTGTCACCCAAATATACTAGCACAAGAAAGACCAAAATGGCAATCATGCTTAAGAGGGTCTTTTGTTTCTTTGATAATGTCTTTTCCATCTTTGCCCCTCCTTATACCTTGTTAATGTCTTTCTCGCCAAAGATTCCCGTAGGTTTTACCATGAGAATGATGATGAGAAGTACGAATGTAAACGCATCCGAGAAAGTTGTCCAGCCTGCGCCCTTGATGATATTTTCGCATACGCCGATGACAAATGCTCCCACAACCGCTCCCGGAACGGAACCGATGCCTCCGAATACCGCAGCGACGAATGCCTTCAGTCCCGGCATTGCTCCGGACATAGGGTTTACGCCGGTGTAGTTTGAGAAGAACAGCACCGAGCCTACCGCCGCAAGGAAAGAGCCGATAACAAAGGTCACGGCAATAACTCTGTTGATGTCGATTCCCATAAGCTCGGAAGTCTCAAAGTCTCTGGAAACCGCCCTCATAGCCATGCCTATCTTTGTATGGTTGATGAGAAGCACCAGCAGCACTACGAGCCCGATTGTCAGGAACGGGGTAATAACCGTTACCATTTTTGTATGTGCGCCCAGAACCGTTACGGTCTTTTGCAGGAACGGAATCGACGGATAGGTCTTCGTCAGTCCTCCTGTGATATAAAGGGCTATATTCTGCAAGAAATATGATACGCCGATTGCGGAAATCATAATCGACATTCTCGGCGCCTGACGCAGCGGTCTGTACGCCACACGTTCAATGGTGCAGCCCAGCACCACCGTAAATACTATAACGATGATAATGCTCACCCAAATCGGCAGCACTGTCACCAAATAAATCATAACAAGGCCCGCCATCATGAACATATCGCCGTGGGCGAAGTTGATAAGCCTCAGAATGCCGTAAACCATCGTATACCCTATTGCGATTAGAGCATACTGACCGCCTACGGAAATTCCGGCAAGTATATATGGCAGCCATTTTGTAATTAGTTCCATGTTTAACCTCCAAAATAATCATAAAAGACAGGACGCTTAGCAGTGAATCGTCCTCTCCTTCATGATTTCTGCAAAAAAATTTCGAAAAATCCTGCGAAAAAAACTTTTCCCCATAATACGACGATAAGCGGGAGGAACTCTCCCCCCGCTATAGCCCTGAAGTCATATAAAATATGTATCTGATTTCAAAAAGCAAGTCGTATTTTCATACTATTCGATTGTCTGCGTCTTAACGAATTCCCATTCGCCTGTTTCGGTGTTGCAGTGCTTGATAACAGCTTCTGTCTTTTCTGCGTCGCCTGTTTCGTTAAACCTTACAGTACCGCAAACTCCGCCTTCGTATACGAGGTCAGGAAGTGCTGCAAGTACGTCCGCAGGATCCGTGGAGCCTGCTGCCTGAAGCGCTGCAAGAGCTACGAAGTAAGCGTCATATCCCATTGCGGATACTGCTGCGATCTGGTCGTTACCGTTGTTGTTAGCCTTAGCTGTGGAATCTGAGTTGATCCATTCTTTGATCCCGTTATCAAATTCTGTGTTTCCGCCCTCCTGATAGAAAGTGGTTACGTTGAGTTCGATGTCCTTACCCTTTGCTGCTTCGAGAACTACGTTGGAGTCCCAAGTGTCGCCGGCAAGGATTGGCATTCCAAGCTTCTGAGCCTCAGCCTGGTCGATGATAAGAGCCGCAGCTTCGATGGATACAGGCGAATAGAATACGTCGCATCCCTTGGATTTTGCGTTAGCTACGTATGAAGTGAAGTCGGAGTTGCCCTGCGGGAACTGTTCTTCAACAACCTCACCGCCGAGAGCTTCGAAAGCTTCAACGAAGTAGTTTACAAGACCTACGGAGTAGTCGTCGCCAAGCTTGGACAGGCAGTATGCCTTTCTTGCGCCGTTTTCATAAGCGAAGTTAGCAAGTACCGTGCCCTGGAACGGGTCAAGGAAGCAAATACGGAAGTAAACCGGGTTGCCGTCTGTAACCTGAGGGTTGGTGCAGGTTACGCCGATAGCAGGAACTCCTGCATCCTTAAATACCGTGCCGGCTGCGATGGAAACCGCAGAACCATAGGAACCGAGTACAAGAGATACGCCTGAGGATACGAGATCCTGTGCAGCGGAGATGCCCTTGTTGGTATCGGATTCGTTGTCAGCCGTTACAAGCTCTACCTTGTAAGTCTCGCCGTTGATGTCAACTGTAGGCTGAACCTTGTTAGCATACTGGATTCCCAGTGTTTCCTGCTTGCCGCCTGCTCCGTTATCTCCGGAAGCCGGTTCAAACACGCCGATTTTGACTGTGCCTGCATATTCCTCTGAGTCGCCGCTTTCGCTGCCGCCGCAGCCTACCGCAAACAGGGAGAAAATCATAACAAGCGCCAATAATAAAGCAACTTTCTTTTTCATTTTCTTATGTCCTCCTAATTTTAATCGGTTGCAAATATGCAGTAATTATATACCTATTTTCGGTGCAATGCAAGCTTTTTTCGGTTTTTTGTTCAAAAATAACAAATTTCTTGTATGAAAAATGTTTTTTCGCAATAATTGTTTTGTTTTTAGAACAGACACGCCCCTCATTTTACCATTTTGCGGTTCGAGGCGCAAAGCGTCGGTTTTCCGCATCTTTACCCCGGTTACTCCGGCTGTTTAAGTCCGAGGGCATAACTTACCGGCAGTGAGAAAACGATGGACTGCGCCTTGCTTTCGAGCCCGGCTTTTTCCATGATTGCTTTCATTATATTATTTCTTCCCTGAGCCGGTGTGACCAGCAGGTGAATTTCTTTTTCGGAGGCGATGGAGAATCCGAAAAACTTTTCGGTATACTCCGCACCGGTTCCTTTCGCTTTGATTACGGTGCCGCCTCCGGCTCCCGCCTCACGCGCCGCGTCCATTATCAGGTCGCTGTATCCCTCGTTTGCTATTACAAAAATAAGTTCATAATCTGTTTTTACGGACATTCTCTTGATCCTTTCCGCCTCGTCTCGGCTTCTCTGAGTTGTATCGACAGCCTGGCCGTCCAGCATATATTCAAGGCTCCTTTTGCCGCCTATCGTATTGAGAGGCACCACCGCCACAATTCCGTTTCCCGGAATGTCGATATACATTTTGCGTTTGAATGCCTTTAGGAGAGGCACAAGCCCTGTTTCCGTAACCACTCCCAGCACGATGGACTTTTCCGAGGGGCTAAGAAGCATATGTTCGAGGATTTCCCCCGTTGCCGTGCCTTGTCCCAGCACGATGTCCGTCGTAAAGACGTTGTTTTCCCGAAACAGATTGATCGCCGTTTCGGTTCTTTCTCTGTCGGTAATGGCAATTACCATATTTAATCCATCCATGGTGCTCCTCCTATAATTCTATGATGTCATAGTCCGCATAATCTCTGACGTAAGCCTGAACCAGCGAGCGAGCCTTTTCTTCTCTCTTTTTGCGGAGTTTGTATTCAACGCCAAGAAGCTGAATGGTTATCAGCGGCGTCATGGCAACCATGGCAACAACGCCGAAAGCGTCGCTCACGATTCTGTCCGCCCCGCCTATTGCCTCGCAGGCTCCCATTGCAAAGGGAAGCAGGAAAGTCGCCGTCATAGGTCCCGAAGCAACCCCGCCGGAGTCAAAAGCAATCGCCGTAAATATTTTCGGCGCCGCAAAGCTTAGGCCCAGAGCAAGCACATAGCCCGGCACGAGGAAATACATGACCGAAATTCCCGTAAGCACCCTTATCATGGCAAGTGCAAGGGATGTAGCCACGCCGATGGAAAGTGAAAGTTCCATGGCTCTTGCCGGAATGCTCCCCGCTGTCAGTTCCTCGACCTGCTTGTTGAGCACGTGAACCGCCGGTTCTGCCTTGACTATATAGTATCCGATGAGCATGGCAATCGGAAGCAGAATCCAGTTATAATCGAGATTCCCTATTATATATCCGATGTAGTTTCCCACCGGCATAAAGCCCACGTTTACCCCGGTCAGGAACAGCACAAGACCTATATAAGTGAACAAAAGTCCGATGGTTATGCTGATAAGCTGGCGTTTTTTGAGCTTTATATAAATCGCATTAAAAAGGAAGAAAAACAGGATGATTGGAGCCAGAGCGATAGCCACCTCCTCGATGTACTGTGGCAAGGCGTTTACGAACAGCAAAATCATGTCCTGTGAGTCTTCCATTTCCGGAATGGTTACCGGCACATAGGCTCCCTCAGTGGGATAGAGCAATCCCAGCACCAGCACCGCCATAATCGGCCCGATGGAGCAAAGAGCTACCAGTCCGAAGCTGTCGTCTCCCGCGTGTCTGTCGCTTCGTATGGAAGAAACGCCCACGCCCAGCGCCATGATGAAAGGAACCGTCATAGGCCCCGTGGTAACTCCGCCGGAGTCAAATGCCACCGCCCAGAAGTTTTTCGGGACTAACATGGCAACTCCGAATACCACTATGTAAAATCCGATGAGCAAGGTGTTCAGGCTGATTCCGAAAAGGATTCTCAGCATTGCGATTACAAGGAACACGCCTACGCCAAGGGCAACGGCCCCGATAAGCACCAGATTCGGCACCGTGGGAACTTGATTTGCAAGAACCTGCAGGTCAGGCTCGGAAACCGTGATGATTACGCCCAAAAGAAAGCTGACGAAAACGATCAGCCAAAGTTTTTTTGATTTTGTGATGCAGCTTCCCACCTTGTTTCCGATAGGGGTCATGGCAGTATCCGCGCCGAGGGTAAAGAACGCCATGCCGATAATCAGCATCGCGGCTCCGGTCAAGAATGACATAAGCATATTGTTCGGAATCGGTGAAATGGTGAAGCAAAGCGCCATAACGATAAGTGTTATCGGAAGCACAGACGAGAGGGCTTCCCTAAATTTCTCCCGTAATAAATTGTTGTTATTCAAGGGGGTCCTCCTTTCAGATAAAGCTTTAAATATGTTTTGTTGTATGATTCGGGGTACAGGTGTCGCCGCATTTGCAACGGCTCTCGGTTGCCGGCAAGGGTTTTTGCTTTCGCCCTGTCCGATGCAACACCCCATTTTATTATATACGCTTTGTGTGAACTGCGCCAGATAATTTTTTGTTAAAAAGATGGAATTGCCGCCAAATAAATTTCGACTGAATTTCGTGATTTTATTGATTGCTAAATTTTTGGCTTTGTGTTAAAATTTCGGTATGAATGTATGAAAGATATATCGAGGAGGTAATTATTATGAAATGGGTTTGTTCCGTGTGCGGTTATGTACACGAGGGGCCGGAAGCTCCGGCAGAATGTCCGGTTTGCCACGTTGGGGCGGACAAGTTTAAGAAGGTTGAAGGCGAAATGACACTGGCTGCAGAGCATGAATACGGTGTTTACGCAAAGACGGTTAAGAATAATCCTGATATCAAAGAGGAAGACAAAAAGTTCATCTTCGAGCAACTTATGGCTAATTTCCAGGGCGAATGTTCCGAAGTGGGAATGTATCTTTGCATGGCTCGCATCGCCCACAGAGAGGGCTATCCGGAAATCGGGCTTTATTGGGAAAAGGCGGCTTACGAAGAAGCTGAACACGCTGCTAAGTTTGCGGAGCTTTTGGGCGAAGACCTTGAGCCGAACATGAAGGCTACCACCAAGGACAACCTCGCCTGGAGAGTTGATTGCGAGTTTGGCGCAACTGCAGGCAAGTTTGATCTTGCAAAGGTTGCAAAGATGAATAATCTTGACGCCATCCACGACACCGTTCACGAAATGGCGCGGGATGAAGCAAGACACGGCAAGGCGCT
>CAVKSD010000041.1:0-15848 GCA_963658905.1 Bacteroidaceae bacterium | reverse complement strand
CCGAGGGCATTGCCGAGGGCGAGAAGTCCGGATTCTCAAAAGGTGAAAAATCCGGTGCGGAGCAGAAAGAGCGCGAGATTGCGAAACAAATGCTCAAAGAGGGCATGACAAAGGAACTCATTGCAAAACTTACAGGTTTAACATTAAAAGAAATTCAAGTATTGTAAATTCTATTCTGACAGAATTTTTTCGGCACATTTCTGAAGATAGGATTGCCATTGCGTTGTGATGGTGAACGAAAAACTCTGTGTATAATTAAAAAAACAAACTGACTATCGTTTGAAATATTTGTTTGTACAATTCGAAAACCCATCGGAAATCAGGTCGATGGGTTTTCGTATTTTTTGTTGTTTCTCAGACGAAAATCAAGTATATTATGAATAGGGGCAAAAATCCCTTGTTTTTTTGTAACGAAACCCCGGTTTGGGACACTAACTATACGAAAGCAGGTTCGGGAAAGGAGGAAAGCTTATGACATCACAAAACATGGATGAAATTTATCGCCGACACGCGAAGTCGGTTTATGCTTTTCTTCTTGCCAAAACCGCGGACAGCATGCTCGCAGAAGAGCTGACGCAGGAGACCTTTTATCAGGCGGTGAAGTCGATTGGCAGCTTCAAGGGAGAAAGCAGCGTATCCACTTGGCTGATTGGAATTGCAAATAATGTTTTGCGAGGATATTTTCGCAAGCAGAAGAAAAAAGCCGAAGAGGAACTGCCAGAGACCGAGATTGCGGCACGCGGCGGAACATCCACAGAAGATATCGTGCTGAGAAGCATGGATACCATCAGTCTCATGCAGGCAATGCACAGGCTGCCGGAGCCTTATCGGGAGGTTTTGCACCTGCGGCTGACAGCGGATCTTTCCTTTAAAGAAATAGGTCAGATTATGGAACGCACGGAAAACTGGGCACGTGTGACTTATTACCGCGGAAAAGAAAAGCTTTTAAAGGGGGTTGAAATATAATGAAAACAAACAAGATACCATGTGCAGTCATCAAAGACCTGCTCCCGTCATATGCTGAGGATTTGACAAGTCCGGAAACCAGCGGGCTTGTGCGGGAACATTTGGAGGAGTGCCCGGACTGCGAAGCCGTCTATGAGGCGATGCACAGCGAAATTTCACCGGAGACAAAGGAAAATTCCGGGATTGACGCGGACTCATCGGAAATCGACTACCTCAAAAAAATCAGAAATACGGGACGAAAAAAGATTATAGCAGCCGTTCTTGCCGTTCTTCTGCTTGCGGGCGGTGCGGCATTTGCGAAGGTGTATTTATACGGAAGCCCGATTGACGATTTTCATATGATGGTGAGCCGTCAATGTGCGGAAGCGTCAACGGAGTCTGAGGAAACTGGAGAATCCGAGGATTTTATGATATTCAGCTGCTGGATTGAAGGAACGCGAGGGCAGGCATTTACGCATTATAAAATACGGGAAACCGATGAGGGGAAAGAGGTTGTCCTGTATGCCGCGCCTGCTTCGATTTTTCACAAGGACCTCACCATGCAGATTTGGATCCCGGATGATTCGGCAGAAAGCATCACCATCAAGGGCGATACCTATGGTGAATATGGATGGATTACGAAAAGAGCGAAGGAACTTTATGCCGCGCGCAATCCGTATATCGGTGACATCAGTGCAGACCAGAAGATAGCGAATCTTCTTGGGGTCGGCGAAAAATTAGGGAGTTATACGAATAAGCTTGACACCGAGGAAAAGGAAGGCTATGAATATCCGTACGGCTGGGAACTCATATTCGATGAGCCGTGGAAAGACGGGGAGGCAAAAAAACGCAGCGAGAAGATGAAAAAATATGCTTATGCAATGATTGCGCTCATTGACAACTGCGGAGAAATCAGCTGGACTTATACGACGGAAGACGGGAAAACGCATACCGAAAGTGTAACGCTCGCAGATTGGAAGTCGGAATACCCGAATGATAATATCCACCCGTATTTCCGCCTTGAGTTAAAGGATTATTCGAGGTATGACTACTATGTGCAGTGGCTTTTGACGAAGCTGGATATATAGGCTTTTATTTAAGCCTATATATCCTTTCGGAAATCAGTTCCGAGGTTTTTGATTTCAGTTCATCGGAAAGATAGGAAGCTTCGCATGCTGCAAGAAATGCATTTTCAAGATGACACAGCTTGCTCATCATTTTTTCTGCCGCAGTTGGTGAAATTTCGCAATTTTGCGCGAACGCGAGAAAATCCTTCCGATGAATATTTCTTTTTTTTCCGTTCAAGGTCAGTGCCAGTTCTTCGTTATCCTCAGGCAGAACAATATTGACCGGCAGCATATCGTATGCCGCTGACAGAGAAAACTTACGACTTCCGGGGGCATCTTCAATGAGTGAAAAGTTTTTCAGATGCATATCGGAGTTGCCGATGACATAGGAAAAAACGACACGCAGAAATAACTCAGACAGGTCAAGACCTACCTGCTGTGAATACTGTTTTACTATTTTTCCACATTTTTCATAGGAGCCTTTGTATTTGTCAATTGTGAGCCTTTCCGAAAGTTGGCAAAAATCCTCCATTGCGTAAAGCTGAGTGTTGCCGGATCCATCGCTATTGCGGTCGATTCGCCTGGTGATGTAAGCATATTGCTCATCATTCTTAATCAGTGCATGAGGGACTGTTTGTATTCCCGCAAGTTTTGCCGCGCGCATCGCGAAGTCCTCAAACTCAGGAAGCATTTCGTATTCGTCGGTTTGCGGTTTTAAAATGTAACCGGCGGGATAATCGGCAATGGTTAATCTTGCATCGATGTCTGTCGATAAGTGCAGAGAAAGTTTTTTCTGTATACCCGGCACGGTCAGCCCTCGTGCGATTGCAGCGTTTGCAAGTTCTTCAAATTTTTCTTTGTTCAAATCAAGCTTCGGCATTTTGGTTGTGCCGAAGAATTTTTTTGTGCAGCGACGATGCCAGCTGTGAAGCCTTTCCTCATCTGAAGCATGTATCCCAATTTCCGTTCCGCAGCATAAACACTTCATAACCTACCCTCTTTTCTGATACTGACATCTCCGATGCTGTCGCGGCATACCGCAAGCAGCAAGCCAAATCTGTCCTGGGGTTCTATTTTCCAGTTTCGATTTACAACGGCAAGAAGCCAGCCTTCCGGAATCAAACCATCAAAAAAAGGAAACAATACGCCGGAGCGGTAAGGTTCCTTCCTGAGCGGCAAGGTTAAGCTTACCGGCAAGGCACTGCCTTGTGTCAAATAATCTTTATCATAGCAAAATTGATAGCCATCCTCGGTTTCCTCCAAAATACCTGCAAATTGATTTTGAACGAAAACACTTGCTTTTCGATATGCTTCACTCATACATCGTCCTCCTGCTTTCGTTTTGCTGCGGGCACGGCTTCTGCGCCAAACATAGACAAAGCTTGATTTACTTTGTCAAGACGAACAGTCTCCTTACCCTGTTCTAATTCTCTGACAAACCGCAGTCCCAGCCCGGCGCGCATGGCAAATTCTTCTTGTGTAAGCCCGGCTTTTTTTCTTTGTTCTTTAATATATTGTCCAATTGTGTTCATACTATTTAAAATAGCACCTTTCGGGTATAATTTCAAGTAAATTTATCAAAAATATACCCTTAAGGGTATAAAATTATAAAACAGCATAAAAAGTGCACCCTTTCGGGTGCATTTTTTGTAAAAGCCGTTTTTTACAGCAGCGGTAGCTTATTGAGTATAATCGTGAAGATAACCATGCCGAACAGGGCGAAAGGATAGGTTGCGCCGTAGCCTGCGCCGGGATCGTCGCTTCCCACCGCGTCTGTGGCTGCGCCAAGACCCGGAGTTGAGGTCATGCCGCCGCATATCGCGCCGGAAAGCATGATCCAGTTGAGCTTAAATACATAGCGACCCACGAAGAACCCTGCCATGATTGCAACAGCACCGACGCCGAGGCTGACAAGTGCCAGCGTGATGCCGGAGCCCGTGAGCGCGTCCACAGCGCCGTAGCCATAATTTAGGCCAACTATGGCAAGGAAGAATGCGAGCCCCAGTTCCCGGATGATTGCCAGAACTTTAGGATCCATGCGGAAAGAAAGGGGTCCGATTTTGCCGATGTAACCGAGGATCAGCGAGCCGATAAGAATGCCCCCGGTAGATTCGAGGCTGACATAGCCGAGGGGCCCCATGTAGATTTTGACAGAGCCTAGCAGATACCCCGCAAAGCATACGATAGCAAAGGAAAGTATGCTGAAATCCGTTGTTTCCACCTGACGGACACCGCCGGTTTCACGGGCAGAGTCCATTTCCTGCCTATAGGCGCGTTTTTCCGCCTCCACATCAAAACGAAATATGACGCTGAGGAAATTTACCGCAAGAATTACGATGATAACCCCGAAAGGATAACCAACGGCGGAGCCGATTCCCACCTGCGCCGTGGCCTGATTGATGTACGCCTGTTTCTGCTCATCAGAGAGCGCAGGAGTATTTTCAACGGTTAGATCCGAATATTTCGCATCAAGAGCAAGAACCTTCAAGACGGATTCCTTTTCTTCGGCAGTCATGGACGGATACTCATCCGCATACTCGCCTGCTTGTATCTCTGAGGTTTCAAGTGCGGAGGCAAGCCCCGGAGAGCTTGTCATGGCTCCGGTATAAACTCCGGCTACCGCAAAGGAATTTGTGTTCTTTACGATTGCAGTGCAGGCGTAGGTCGCCCCCGCCCCCACAAGGGTTATCAAAAGTCCCAGAACCACGAATTTGGAACCGTATTTTTTCAGGACGATTGCAAGGTCCTTTGACGCCAAAAGCCCAACAGCAGCCACGAAGAAGAACAGCGCCGCGGTGAAAAAGTAAGAGTTTATGACCTTGCCGCCGTTACCTTGCATAATCTGCGCCGCAGCCTTGAATCCTGCCGCAGTTTCGTCCCCTGCGACATATATTTTCTCCGCAAATCCATAAACCACGCATCCTATCGCAAGGCCTACGAACATGGCACCCGATGTTCCGAAGCTGAACTTGCCGAATTTCACCTTTCCAAACAAAAGCCCCAGCGCGACGGTCACGAACATCAGCACGAAGGGGTTTAAAGCTATACCTACTATATCGAATTTTACAAAATCCATATGTTTGCCTCCAAAATTTAATTAACTACTTAGATTATAACAAATTAAAAAGGAATCTCAACCATATAAATACCAAAAAAACGCAAAATTCCGCCGGAAAATGTTTAATTTTTGTATAAATCATGGTATGATAAATGCCAAAGGAGACGAACATGAATCCTCATTTAAGCATGATTATCGTATGCGGACTGTTTTTGTTTATCGGGGTCATCCTCGGAAACGGTGCGGTCTGGGTTTTTAACAGAATACCGGGAAAGTGGCTTGTGGATTACGGCGAGGAACCTGACGAGGAACTTTTACATCCCACCTGCCAAAGGGTGAAAAGCACCCCTTGGAAGTATGTGTTTACCGGATTTTTTATTGTGGTGGGAATAAAAATGGGGCTTGCAAACCCATTCTACGCCTTTGCGGCGGTTATTGCCGTCTGGCTTCTGCTGGAAATGAGCATTGCGGACATAAAATACATGATAGTCCCCGACCAGTTCATACTGCTGATGCTGATTTGCGGACTTGGGATGATACCGCAGCTTGACGGGGGCGTTAAGGACAGCCTCATCGGAGCCGCCATTGGGCTGGGACTCACCGGAGCGGTTGCGCTGGTCGGCAGGCTGGTATACAAAAAATGCGCCGTAGGCGGGGCGGACATCAAGCTTTTCACGACGTTGGGGCTACTGACAGGAGCCCAGGGAATCATCTTTATCTTCGTGGTAAGCACATTCGCCAGCGCCGGACATTTTGCGTGGCTGCTTTTCCGAAGAAAGGCGAAGCGTACCGACGAAAGACCTATGGTTCCATATATTGCGGCTGCGGCGGTTTTGTACATGGTAATTTTCCGCGAAATATTGTATAATGGATTCAGTATTGTAATCTGAAAAGATTGAAGTTTAGGAAACAATAGGCAGATGAAACGCCAAAGGAACGTCAAAGAACTACCATGGAAAGAAATATTTTGCTTACAATAGAATACGACGGAAGCGGCTTTTGCGGATGGCAGAGGCAGCCGAAGGCAAGAACAGTGCAGGGGGAGCTGGAAAGGGTGCTCTCGAAGGTCTGTGCCTGCGATATTTCAATAAACGGAACTAGCCGCACGGATGCCGGGGTTCACGCCTTGGGGCAGCGAGCCTCATTTAAGGGGGATTTCGGAATCCCTACGGAAAGAATCATGAGGGCGGCAAACAATCTTCTGGCAGGAGGGCAGAACTCCCAAAATGCCGTGGGGGACGTAAGAATAACGGAAGTTCGGGAAATGCCCATGGGATTTCATGCAAGATTTGACTCCAAAGGCAAGACCTACCGATATGTCATTTCCAATGCGGAGGAGCCGGATATATTCAGGCGAAATTACTGCTGCCATGTAGCAAAACCCCTCGATACGGAGAAAATGCGGGAGGCGGCGGTAAAAATTATCGGAACCCATGATTTCAAGTGTTTTCAGGCGGCAGGGGGGAACGAAAGGCTTACCACGATACGCACAATTCACAAACTTGACATATACAATGAGGAAAAAGATGTTATAATCGAAGTGACGGGTGACGGTTTTTTGTACAATATGGTACGGATAATGGCAGGAACCCTGATAGAAGTCGGACTCGGGAAAAAATCCTCGGAGGACGTTCAGAAAATCATTGAAAGCAAGGACAGGCGAAACGCCGGACATACCGCGCCGGCAGAGGGACTGTATTTAGTCAGGATATATTACGAAGGCTTTTAAAGGAGAAGATTGAAAATGAAAAGACCAAGCTGGGACGAATATTTTATGGAAATGGCGGAGCTTACCGCAAAACGCTCAACTTGCATGAGAAGAAACGTGGGAGCAGTTATCGTCAAGGAAAGGCGAGCGATAGCCACCGGATATAACGGCGCACCAATGGGAATCAAGCACTGCGAGGAGAGAGGCGGCTGCCTGAGAGAAAAATTAGGCGTGCCATCGGGTCAGAGACACGAGCTTTGCATGGCGCTTCACGCGGAGCAAAACGCCATTATTCAGGCGGCTTCTATGGGACATGCCATCGAGGGCGGGACTATTTACATAACCCATCAGCCCTGCGTGATTTGCGCGAAGATGATCGTAAACGCAGGCATCAGCAGAATCGTGGTTCGAGAAGGATATCCCGACGAGCTTTCTTTGGAAATACTGGACGAAGCGGGGCTTAAGGTGGAAAAACTCGAAAAGACGGATAGAGAAATATAACAGAAAGACACAGACGAAAACAATGATAAAGATATACTCAATTCAGGAGATAATAATATATGTATAGTACGCTTTGGATGACATTTTTGCTAGCTTTTGTGCTGTCCCTTGTCATGACGCCGGTTGCGATAAAAATTGCCCCTAAGATAGGAGCCATGGACATACCAAAGGACACGAGGCGAATGCACACGAAAGCCATGCCAAGGTTCGGGGGCCTTGCGATATTCGTGGGAACTTCCGTGTCTACGGCAGTGTTCCTGCTTCAGCTTGACAACAGAATAACGGGAATTTTGATCGGGGGCGTGCTGATTTACATTCTCGGAATCATAGACGACCTGAAAAACCTGCCTGCAAAGGTCAAATTCCTCGGTCAGACGGTCATTGCGGTGATCATGTATATGTACGGGCTGAGGATCGAATTTATAGGCAATTTCTTTGGCGGCGGCAGGAGCGAGCTTGGGACGGTGCTTTGCTTTATCGTTACGGTGCTTTGGATCGTGGGAATTACCAATACGGTGAACCTCATAGACGGGCTTGATGGACTGGCGGCGGGGACTTCTGCGATAGCCTCTCTTTGCATCGCCTATGTGGCATACATACACGGGATGTATCTTGCTTCCGGAGCCATGCTTGCGCTGGCAGGAGGCGCCCTTGGATTTTTGCCATATAATTTCTATCCCGCAAAGATTTTCATGGGGGACGGCGGCTCGCTATATCTGGGTTTCATGCTGGCAACCATGTCTATCATCGGGCCGGTAAAGAGCGCGACCATAGTTGCGGTCATCATTCCGGTGCTGGTGCTGGGAGTTCCGATCTTTGATACGGCGTTTGCGATTTTCAGGAGAATCGTCAACAAGAGGCCGATCATGGAGGCGGACAAGGGGCATCTGCACCACAGGCTCATGCGCCTTGGCTACGGACAAAGGCGGGCAACACTTATGCTTTACGGCGTAAGCGGAATCATGGGGGTCGCAGCGGTGACTTTTAGCCGGGATTTGTTTGTTGAAACCGCAGGGCTTTTTGCCATTGCGTTTATGCTGATATACATTTTCCTGACGGATGCGAATCACATCATGCCGCAGATAAAAAATCCGGAGGATGTTAACATAGAGAAAACTGAAAGCGAAAATCAGGAAGTTTCCGGCGCAGCCGATGCGATCGGAGAAAAGAGAGGACAAAATATTGAAAGCGAAAAGTAAATTGAGCAATAGAAAGATTTTGGCGATTTTGCTGTCCCTTGCACTTATTCTGGCGTTCGGGGCGGCCTGCGGACAGGCAAAGGACGAGGCTCCGGCCACTGTAAGCGAAATCGTTGATATTGCAACTCTTAACGGGCCTACCGGCATGGGAATGGTAAAGCTCATGGACATGACCGAAAAGTATAGCATAACCACCTATCAGGCGCCTACGGATATCACCGCGAAGATCATAAGCGGGGAGATTGACGTGGCGGCGCTGCCATCCAACATGGCGGCCGTGCTTTATAACAAGACGCAAGGCGAAGTTGTGGCTATAAGTCCGATTGCCCTGGGAGTGCTTTATGTTTTGGGAAACGATGTGCAGCTTGACAGCATCGAAGGCCTGAAAGGCAAGACCGTATATGCCAGCGGTCAGGGAGGAACCCCGGAATATGTGCTTCAAAAAGTACTGGAAGCCGCAGGACTTGACTCGGAAAAGGACGTTACCGTTAAATGGCTTGCGAGCCATGCAGATGTAAACCAGAAACTGCTCAGTGAAGAAGGCGCCATCGCCATGCTTCCGGAGCCTTTCGTATCCACCGCTCTTGCAGCAGGAAACGACGCTGTGAGAGAGATTTTTGACCTGAACGCTGAGTGGCAGAGCGCCACGGGACAGGAACTTCCAATGGGAGTGCTGGTGGCAAGAAAGGATTTCGTGACGGAAAGACAGTCCGACCTTGAAGTATTGCTTGCGGATTACGAGGATTCGGTAGAATTTGTAAACGGCGAGCCGGATGAAGCGGCGGCCTTGATCGTAGAAAAAGGCTTTATCGGCAAGGAGGAAATCGCAAAATCTGCCATTGAAAAATGCAAGATCGTCCTTTATTCGGGCGAAAACGCAAGCGAGGGCGCAGATATCCTAAAAACATTCAACGAAACATTGTATGAAATGGAGCCTGCTTCGGTAGGCGGTAATTTGCCGGACGATGAGTTATATTACGGAAAAGCTGAGTAACCGCGAGGAAAAAGAAAAAAATATAAAAAAAGAGCAGAAAAGCAAGCAAGGCAGGAAAATTTTAGTCTGTCTTGCTTGGCTTGTTATTTGGCAGACTTGCGCGATGCTTGCAGGTAGCGAACTTTTGCTTCCGAGCCCTGTTGCGACCATGAGAGCCATCCTCCGCCTTGCGATGGAAAAAAGCTTTTACATAGATGCGGGAGCTACCCTTGCAAGGTGTGTGATTGCAATGCTCCTTTCCTTTGGAGCAGGAATGACGGCGGCATTTGCGGCATATAAACGGGAGAGGATAAGGGATTTTTTGAAGCTGCCGGTGAGCTTTTTCAAGTCGGTTCCGGTAATGGCAATTATAATCTATGTGATTCTCCTTGCTTCATCAGATTGGGTTGCCATAATCGTCTGCTTTATAATGTGCTTTCCTATCGTATATACAAGCGCCCTTTGCGGGCTGGATTCGGTTTCGGCGGAGTACGTCGAGCTTGCAGAGATCTACGGACTGACGGAGAGGCAGAAAAGACAGCTTATATATCTTCCGGCAATTCGCTCCGACATAAATGCAGCGCTGAGGCTGGTGTGCGGAATTAGCTGGAAGGCGGTCATCGCGGCGGAGGTTCTCTCGATTCCGGATTTTTCTCTGGGATATGAAATGATGAACGCGAAGTACTATCTGGAAACGGATAGGCTCTTTGCATATATTATCGCCATAGTTTGTTTGAGCCTGATTTTTGAAAGGCTTGTCATGGGCCTTGCGGGCTGCATGGAGAAAAAAGCAAGGGTAAGGGTAAAGGCTTGCGGACAGACCCGCAAGCAGGAGACGCCGCCGGAAGTGAGCCTTTGCAATGTATTTAAGAGTTTTGATGACAAATCGGTTTTAGACGATGTTACGATAAAGTTTGAATCCGGGATAGTTACGGCCCTTTCCGGAGCCTCGGGGCGGGGAAAAACCACCATTGCAAGAATCATTGCAGGACTTGCGGCAGCGGACGGCGGAAAGGTGCTTGTGCAGGGCACGGAAAATGTGAAGATTGCATTTCTGTTTCAGGAGGATAGACTCCTGCCATGGCTTAGCGTTTACGACAATATGGCTCTTTGCAGAATCAACGACGCGGGGGATGCTTTGGACGGGGAAATCCGAGGAATCGCAAGAGACTTGGAAATTGAAGAGGCGCTTTTTTCAATGCCGGAGGAGCTTTCGGGCGGCATGAAGCACCGGGTGGCTTTGGGAAGAACCTTTCTTGCAAGGGCAAACCTGATGATACTGGACGAGCCTTTCAGAGGGCTTGATACGGGGCTGAAACAAAGAATTTTAAATAGATTATGGCAAAAGAATATAAAGGATAAGACGGTCATATTTATTTCACACAGCAGGCAGGACTGTGAGAATTTGACGGAGAGGGTTATTTCTATATGAAAAATGTATTGTGGATTTTTAGACGAGATATAAAGAGGCTTGCAACGAACTTTGTGGCGGTGGTAGTGTCCATAGGCGTGTGCTTTGTTCCGGCGCTGTACGCCTGGTTTAACATCGCAGCAAACATGGACCCTTACGAGAACACCGGAGGTATACATATCGCTGTCTCAAATTGCGACGAGGGAACAGAAAATGATGTGGTCGGAAGCCTAAACGCAGGCGAGAGCATAATCGAAACGTTGAAGGAAAATGACACCTTGGGCTGGGTATTTACAGATGAAAAGGAAGCAATCGAGGGCGTGCGCGCCGGAGAATATTATGCGGCGATAATTATCCCGGAGAAGTTCAGCGAAGACCTTGCCAGCATAATTTCCGGCAAGATAGAAGCGCCGAAGATCGAATATTATGTTAACGAAAAGAAAAATGCCATCGCGCCGAAGGTCACCGATACCGGCGCCAGTACGATTCAGCAGCAGATCAACGAGACGTTTGTGTCCGTGGCTTCTGAGGCAGTTACGAACGCTCTCAAGGATGCAGCAAAAGATGCCACAACAGACATATCGCAAATGGACGATGATGCGGTATCAAAGGTGGATGATGCCGCAGAAAAGATTGAAGATGCAAGGGTTAGCCTCAAAACTCATTATAGAACCGATGAGGAAAATAGCGAAAAGCTCGCAGGAGCGCGGGATGCTATTACGAGCACGCAGAAGGCGGCGCACTCTGCGGCCGCAACTCTCAAGCTCACGAAGGAGCCTTTGGCATTGCGACTGGCAGAAACCCTAGAAAATATGGACAACTCTTTTGCCAGAATGCAAAACTTGCTGACGCAGACGGAAACTGCGCTGAACAAGTCCTCAGACATAATTTTGCAGGCGGACGAGCTTTTGGAGAATACGCAAAGCGAGCTCGGAAAGGTTAGCAAGGATATAGCTATGCTAAGGAGCGCCTCGATATATACGGCGCTTTCTGACATCGGATATGGAGATGTGCTGGATTCTGAGGAGATTTCGGCATTCGTTTCTTCGCCGGTGAGCGTAGAGACGGTTAGCCTTTATCCTGTGAAAAACTACGGAACAGCGATGACCCCATTCTATACGAACCTCGCTCTTTGGGTAAGCGGCATCGTTTTGGTATCCATACTCAAGATGGAGGTAGACCGCGACGAAAGGCTCGCAAAGCTTACGCCGACTCAGGCATATTTCGGGCGCTGGATGACCTATATGCTCTTTGCCTTCGTGCAGGCTTTGATAATCTGCGCGGGAGATATTTTGATATTCGATGTGCAATGCGAGAACGTTTTGGCATTCTTTGTGGCGGGGCTTGTTGCATCATTTGTATATGTGAACATAATCTATGCCCTTGCAATTACCTTTAAGCACACGGGAAAGGCGATTTGCGTACTCCTGGTAATTTTGCAGATTCCAAGCTGCGCCGGGACTTATCCTATCGAGATGACCCCGACGTTTTTCAGAATTTTGCACCCGCTGCTGCCTTTTACCTACGGAATCAACGCAATGCGGGAGGCTATGGTTGGAATGTACGACCATTATTATATTAAATATTTGCTCTGTCTGGCTGTTTTCCTGCCGCCGGCACTGATTATCGGGCTTGCCATAAGACCGCTGATGATGAACCTCAACAGGATGTTTGACAAAAAACTGGAAGAAACCGGGCTCATGATATGCGACGAAAATGGAATGACGAGGGAGAGAGTGCGGCTCTCGACGCTGCTTGAAATTTTGAGCGAGCAGGATGCTTTCCGGGTAAAGATGATGGAAAGAGCCGAAAGATTTGAGAAAAATTTTAACAGGATGAAGTTTGCGGGGATTTTGCTCATTATCCTGCTTCCGCTGGTTTTCCTTGTTTTGATGTTCAGCGTGGATTCGAAGATGGTTTTCCTGATTCTTTGGATTTCATCAATCGTGGCAGTTGTGCTTTATCTGACGATTATCGAATTTTTGCATGACAATATGGAAAGAAAGCTCAGATTCGCCGAAAAGAGCAGGGATGAGCTTCTAAATTCCGTGAAAGGGAGGGCGTAGAATATGGTAGATAGAAAGGGCGCCTTCAACATCTGGAAAATTATTAAGGGCGATTTTAGCAAGGTAAAAAATAATACGATTGCGTGGATTGTGATAATCGGACTTACCATAGTTCCGTCGCTCTATGCGTGGTTTAACATTGCGGCGAGCTGGGACCCGTATTCGAATACGGGAAATCTCAAGGTTGCTGTGGCAAACGAGGACGCGGGCTATAGCGGCGAGCTGACCTCCGTTACGATAAATATAGGCGAAAAGGTGCTTGCCTCGCTACGGGAAAACGATGCTCTGAACTGGGTATTTGTAGATAAGGATGCGGCGGTGCAGGGAGTAAAGGACGGCTCCTACTATGCGGCTCTTGTCATTCCTGAAAGCTTCAGCGAGGACATGATGAGCTTTTTCACACCGGATGTGCATCGCTCGGATCTGATATATTATCTCAACGAAAAGGAAAATGCTATTGCGCCCAAGATTACGGACAAGGGCGCCAGCGGAGTAAAGAACCAGATAGACGAGGTATTTGCTCGCAGCATCACGGAAATTGCTCTGGAGGTTGCCGAGGGCGTGTCAAATTTGACAGATGCCGGCGATGGTGACAGATACATGAATTCGTTTCTGGATAATTTTGAGAATGTAGGGGAGAGCGTCTCTGAGGATGCGAAAATGCTGCAGAGCCTGGCAGAGCTTGTGGACTCTCTAGCAGAAGTTGCAATCACAGCATCGGAGCTGGGGGCAGATGCCGCCTCCAATGCCGGAAACGCGCAGGACATGCTTGCGGAGGCCTCGACGGAGGTTAGCGATGCGGCTGACAAATTAGAAAAGCTCGGCAGAAAGATCACCCAGGCCTTGAGCGAAATCGGCAAGGAATATGATAGGGTGACAGCGGAAATCGACAAGATAATAAGCGCGGCGAATGAAGAGGGCATAAGTGTAGATTCTGTTGTTTCGAGACTTGAGGATATCAAAGAAAAGCTGGACAAGATGACCGAGGTGCTAAAAGAGCTTCGCGATGCGACTCAGAACCTATATGAGAATATTCCTGAGGAACAGAGCGCGCTTCGCACAAAGGTGCAGGAGCTGATAACATCCGAAAACGACATGATTTCGAAGCAGGAAAAGGCATCTAAGGATATCACTACGGCCATAAACGAAATAAAGAAGGCGGAGACTACCGCAAAAGATGTAAAGAGCATATGCGATAAGCTCCGCAAGGAAATCGACAATATAAATAAGAAATATGATGAGGAAATTGAGCCTGCAATAGAGGAGATAAGCGCCTCTATGATAGAAACAAACAGCGCAGTCAGCGAGGTATTCGACAAATTGGATGTGCTGTCTGCACAGCTTGAAGAGGGCGGAAGATCCGCCGGAGAAAGCCTTCTTGAGACGGCGGAGGCGATAAACGAAGCCGCGGAGAGCATGGATGAAGTGGGAGAGAAGATCCAAAATACCGCCTCTGATCTCAGAGATGCTTTCAATTCGGGAGAAACGGAGAAAATCCGCGAGCTTCTCGGAAGCAATATTTCAGACATAAGCGATTTTGTTTCCTCTCCGGTGGAGCTTGAGAAGACGGTTATCTATCCGGTGGCGAACTACGGTTCCGGAATGGCACCTTTCTATACGGTTCTGTCAATTTGGGTTGGTGCGATTGTGCTCGTTGCAATACTTAAGGTGAATTTGACCGAGGAGAGGAAGAGGGAGCTTGAGGACCTCAGGGATTATCAGATATACATTGGGAGAATGGTATTCTTCCTGGTGATTTCGCTGCTGCAGAGCGGACTCGTATGCCTGGGGGATCTGTTTTTCCTCGAAATACAGTGTCAGCATCCGCTCATGTTCCTTGCGGCGGGCTGGCTGACGGGAATTGTATTTACGATAATCATGTATACACTTACCATTTCCATCGGCGATGTGGGAAAGGCGGTAGCGGTAGTCCTGCTCGTAATTCAGGTTGCGGGCTCCGGAGGGACCTTCCCGATCGAGATGACGCCGCAATTCTTCCAGAACATGGCATCGCTTATGCCTTTTACCTATGCCATGACTGCTATGAGGGAGTGCATTGGCGGACTTTACGAGGATACTTATATGATTTCACTGGGATATCTGGCGATTTACGCGGCGGCATTTATTGTGATTGGAATTTTCCTCAGAAAGCCTATTATCAGGCTGAATGATATGCTTGCGGAGAAGCTTGAAAGCACGAAGCTGATGTAAAGGCACGCCGGACGAAGAAGCTTTGGGGCGGAACGATACGACCCGTTGCAAGAAAGTGAAAGGAATTTTTATGCGGACGAAACATATCACAATGGGAATACTGGCTCATGTGGATGCGGGAAAAACCACCCTGTCTGAGGCGATTTTGTACCTCACGGGGGCGATAAGAAAAATCGGGCGAGTCGACCACAGGGACGCATTCCTTGATACGGACGAAATCGAGCGCGCGCGAGGAATCACGGTATTTTCAAAGGAAGCTCGGTTTGCGATCGGGGAAAAGGAGTTTACGCTGCTGGATACGCCGGGGCATAGCGATTTTAGCAGTGAGACGGAGCGCGCGCTGCAGGTGATGGATTATGCAATCCTCGTGGTGAGCGCTACGGACGGGGTTCAGGCACATACCCTGACGCTGCATAAGCTGCTTGCGCACTACAATGTGCCGACATTTATATTTGTGAACAAGACGGATCTGCCTTGCAGGGACAGGCGGGAAATATTGGCTGAGCTTTCCGAGCAGCTTGGCGGCGGCGTTTTTGCAGGCTTCGGGGAGCTTGCGGACGCGGGCTGCGATGATGGTGCGGGCCGAGTTGAAGGCGATGGCAGCAATGGGAATAAGGGCCGCGCGGGAGATGAAGACTGCAAGAAAGATGAGGGCCGCAAAATCCGTGCCAACAGGAGCGAGGATGACTCTGTGAGTGCGGGCTGCGTG
>CAVKSD010000040.1:0-16137 GCA_963658905.1 Bacteroidaceae bacterium | reverse complement strand
TCCCTATGGTATACTATGCAGTATATGACATATGACAAGCACTTTTTTTAATTTTTTAGTCCTTTAAGAAATTTTCCACCGCTTTTCTGATAATCTGTGTTTGTGGTATATCTTCGGCTTTACATTTTGCCTTGAATGCTGCTACTGTTTCCTTTGGTTTGCAATCTATAATAAGGAACAGAACTACGCCGGGCAGAAATGCCCGGTTATTTGTTTTTTACCGGCGAAATTGTGGGTATAATAAAGCAAGAGAAGAAAACGGCACAATATGTAGCGGCTTGACAGTGTATGATATAATTAGAACAAATGGAGGTAACAATTCTGTTGAAAGAAAGGAGAATAAAATGTTATATAATGCATCTGATGTTGCAAAATATGTACTGAAAAAGTGCACAGATGATAAGTCTCCACTCAGCAATCTTCAGTTGCAAAAGATTTTGTATTTTTTGCAGAGAGATTTCTTAAAAACAACGAGGCAACCTCTATTCCATGATGAAATAGAGGCATGGCAGTTTGGGCCAGTTGTGCCGAATGTATATTATGATTATTGCAGCTATGGGGCAAATTCGATCTCCAAATCTGAGAGCTCATATATGAAGTTGATACGCAATGAAGACAAAAAAATTGCCGACCCTATCATCGAAGACAAGCAAAACAAATATCCGTGGGATTTAGTTGAGGAAACCCACCAACCTGATGGAGCTTGGGCGTATATATACGCAAACGGTGAAGGAAATCATAGAGTCATTCCAATCGAACTCATAAGAGAGAAAGGATAACTCCTGTGGACGAAGAAAGGAAAACAAGTATAACTGCCAAACAAGCAAAGCTAAACGAACTCCTGAAAGAACTTGCGGCGGATGCGTCTTTTCTTCGCAACGCAAAGGCAAGAAGCGACACATACCAAAAATTAGAAGAAATCTACGGCACCGACGGTGAGAAAAAGTTTAGACATTTTTATTCGGATTTCTTTCCACTGATTGTCGAGATTAACGAAAATCCAAAACTTGGGAGCACGGAGGTTCTAATAAATAACCTAAAATATTTGATGGAACACTATCAAAAGGTTAATGAGGACAAAGACGGAAAACTCAAAGATGCCGAAGACGAAATTATCAAGCTATATGACCATATAAATCTTGACGTTGCAAGACTAAACCATTTCACACGCACGCTATCGAAAACCGAAAGTAGCCTTAATGAATTGGAAAAGAGCAGCACTGAAGCTAAAGAGGGAATAAGAAAGGCAATGAACGCAGAAAAGAATTATATAACGATTCTCGGCATATTTGCGTCTATCGTCTTAGCGTTTACCGGAGGCATTGCATTTTCGACCTCGGTGTTAGAAAATATAAGTACAGTAAGTCCTTATAGACTGGCACTTATTGTAGAAGCGTTAGGGTTCATATTCATAAATGTAGTGTACATTTTGGTGTGGTTCATTCAAAAGATACACAGAAACGATGAAATAAAATATCCTTGCTTCATGATAATACTAAACGGTCTTATTTTAGGTGCCATCTTGGCAACTCTTGGCTGTTGGTTATTTGGTGTTGCGGATGTGGTTGAATTGAAGAACAAATTAAAACTTTCACAAATAAAAATGTGCTAAAAAATGAGCCCCCAAAAACGGGGGCTTTTCATTTTCCAGAACAAAAAGTGTCACACCGAGTGTCACACCAAACACCAAATAGCCTATTTTTCTAACACAAAATGTAAAAACCGAGGGTAATAAAAAACCCCGAAACCTTTGAAATTTCAGGGTTTTCAATGTGGTGCGCCATAAGGGACTCGAACCCCTAACCTTCGCATTCGTAGTGCGCGACTCTATCCAATTGAGCTAATGGCGCATATCGAAACGCGGGCGAGCTATTATTCATTTCGCTTGCTCTCTTGCGCTCCGTACCTATCTATTATACAAAATGTTTTTGCATTTGTAAAGGACTTTTTTGAAGTTGCCCGGTCAAACTTGCTTCAAACTTGCTTGCACAAACTGCTCGGGCAAAGCCGGTCAAACTTGCTTGCACAAACTGCCCGGGCAAAGACGGTCAAACATGCTTATCCAAAATCCTAGGGTCAGAGCCACGCGTCAAGCCGCTTCGGCTGTTTCGTTCGTTTCGGATGTTCCGGTTGTTTCGTTCGCTTTGGTTGCTTCGGCTGTTCCAGCCGTTCCGGTTGTTTCAGGAACCTGCACCTTGTCCGTTCCGCTCTTGAGCCAAACCTCCTTGACCTCTGCGCCGGAGGTATCGACCATTGCAACGAACTCACGGGTTCCGATAAATGTCGGAGTTGCGTACTCATAGAGAGTGACCTCCACAATCCCGGTGCTTTCGTCGAATTCCACCTGAGAATCGGCGAATTTGTTGCCCTCCGCAAGCTCGCCGGCAACAAAGAATGTAGTCTTTGAGTCGTTAAAGCTGCAATCTGTCACGGTAATGCCATCAAGCGGCACCTCAGCCTTTTGCGTTATCATAAAGAGCATAACCAAAACGATAAACAATAGCCCGTAGGTTCCTATCTTGTCTTTCTTCGACTGTTTTTTGTCGGAACTGCCTGTGCGGGCTAGTTTGCTTTTTTCATATTCGCTTTCTCTCGCAGCATCGGGAATGTCCGGTAATCTTTCCATCTAAATCTCTCCTTTGCAATATATTTATAATTTCGATCGGCGTTTTTGGTGCGGCGGCACCCAGCCCTTGCTGTCGTCAATCTTGCTCTGCGTTTTCTGTTTGCACTGTGCTTTGGGCGCGATTCAATATGTTATACAGACTGGAACGCTGCATTTGCAACGCTTTTGCTGCCTTTGATACGTTCCCGCCACATTCCCGAAGCACATGGCCCGTGTATTCCTGCTCAAAACGCCGCAAAGCTTCTTTGTATGGCAGGGAGTAATCAATCAGCATGGTGGTGAGAGAACCGTTTTCATCGGAATCCAAATTGCCGCCATGATTAGAGGCAGCGGTTTCTGAGCCGGCATTTTCTAAGGAATTCACGTCGAAGCTATCGCCTAGGGTTTCGGTATCAAAGATGGACATATATTCCTT
Organism: Bacteroidaceae bacterium; assembly: GCA_963658905.1. Lineage (GTDB taxonomy): Bacteria > Bacillota > Clostridia > Peptostreptococcales > Anaerovoracaceae > CAG-238. The sequence continues at coordinate 13,096 of CAVKSD010000040.1, read as the reverse complement.
TGTAAGATTAAGAATCGAACCGGTGGAAATGACCATCAGCCTCTCCACAAAGTTCTTTAGCTCCCTGATGTTTCCGGGCCAGGAATAGGACTGCATAAAATTGCAGACATCCTCAGAAAAAACTTTTTTTGTTCCCATCTTGTTGTTAAATTTGTTCAAAAAGGCGTAGGCAAGGGGCAGAATGTCCTCCTGACGCTCGTGCAGCGACGGAAGATGCAGGGGAATGACATTGAGCCTGTAATACAAATCTTTGCGAAAGCCCCCGTCCTGCACCAGCTGCCACAGATCCTTGCTGGTGGCGCCGATGATCCTTGCGTTGGTCTTTGAAATTTTATTGGAACCGATGCGCTTGTATTCGCCGGATTCAAGCACTCGCAATAGCTTTGACTGCATAGGCAGTGTCAGCTCGCCGATTTCGTCGAGGAAAAGAGTACCGTCTGAGGCTGCCTCGAAAAGCCCCATTCTTCCGCTTTCGCTTGCCCCTGTAAAGGAGCCTTTCTCGTAACCGAAAAACTCCGACTCCATAAGCTCCGTGGGAATTGCCGCGCAGTTAACCGGAATAAAGGGCTGATCCTTGCGGTCTGAAATGGAATGTATATAGTTGGCTAGAACCTCTTTGCCTGTGCCGGAGGCTCCGTAAATCATGACCGCGCTGTCCATGGAAGCAGATTTTTGCGCCAGATCGTACATTTTCTTCATCTTTTCGTTTACCGAAGCGATGAAAAACGAGTCCTGACCGAGCTTGTTAAGATACGAGACTGTTTGCTGAAATTTTTGCCTTTGGTGATCCATCGAATCCAAAAGAGAAAGGAAGTCTTCCTCTCGATAACTGGTGGCAACCGCATATTCTACCTCGCCATTTTCGTCAAAAATCGGCTTGCAGCTTACGATCATGCCCACATCTCTGCCGGTTTTGATGTAACGCTTAACTTCCTGTTTCGTCTCCAAAACCTCTCTTACGGCAGGGGGACGGTCGGTATAGCCTTTTTCCTGCATGGTAAAGGCATTGAAGTCGAAAAGCTCGTCCATGGTGCATTGGTAAGTGTCCGCGCTCTTTTGATTTGCAAATATAATATCGCCGTCCTTGTTTGCCACAAACACATTTGCCCCAAGGTTTTCGGCAAACTTGTCCGCAAGCGCCGCCTTATCCTTTATATAAAAATCTTTCTTGTAGTTAAAACCCATAATTCTGCTCTTTCTTCTTACTAATACATGTACGCAATCTGCTCCTCAGGCGATATGCGACGGATGCCGCGACGCCTTGTACATGAAATTATACATTCGAGCGTACAAAATGTCAACATATTATTAGCGAAAATGTACGAAATTTAACCAACTTTTGCGCAAGACGACAAAAAGAATAAAAAATGGACAATAAGAACAAAATATAGACAGAAATAATGTCTAAAAATTAGTCAAAACACAAAAACCAAACAAAAGAACATATTTTCTGAATAAAAACTAAACACAAAACAATCAAGATGTATATTTTTTTCGACACAAAAAACATTGAAATTCAAACAACTTTGACAAATAAAAAACAAAAATGTCGAAAAAGTGGGCAGATTGATAGAATTTTGGCACGGCTTTTGCGATATATGGCGGCGAAATCAAAAAACGTTATGAACAAATAATGAACAACCAAAGAGAAAGGACGTTATAAACCATGAGAGAAGTAGTAATTGTAGATGGTATGCGTACAGCATTCGGGCGTATGGGCGGCGGATTCAGAAACATGACAGCCACTCAGCTTGCAGGAGCAACAATCAAGGGACTTTGCGAGAAGACAAAGATCCTCGAAAAAGGAAAAGTAGATGCAGTTTTCGCAGGAAGCGCTTTTGGCGATGTTGCCTCCAACAATTTCGCAAGATACTCCGCTTTGACGGCAGGCCTGCCTTATGATACATCCGCAACCTTTATCGAAATGCAATGCGGCTCCGCTATCGCAGCTATCAACGCAGCGGCACTCCAGATCGGCGAAGGCATGATCGATACTGCAGTTGTAGGCGGCGCAGAAACATACAGCCAGGCTTACGTAAAATTCCCTACATCTATTGAACCATATAAGGCAATCGCACCGGCAGCAGTTCCTTGGACACTTAGCCCGGTCAAGGAAGACGCAATCAGCATGATCGAGGTTTCCGACCGCATGGCAAAGATATGGAACATCACCAGAGAAGAGTGCGACGAATTCTCACTTAGATCCCAGCAGAGAGCAGTAGAGGCTATGGAAAAGGGATATTTCAAGGACGAAATCCTTCCTATAGAGGTTAAATATACGAAGAAGTCAGAACCTGTTATCATCGATACAGACGAACATCCAAGAGCAAATACAACATTAGAAGGACTCGCAAAGCTCAGAGCTATCAACGAGGGCGGCGTAACCACAGCGGGTAACGCATCCGGCAGAAACGACGGCGCGGCATTCGTTCTCATGATGAGCGCAGACAAGGCTAAAGAGCTCGGATACAAGCCGCTTGCAAAGTGGGTTTGGGGCGCAGATGCAGGTGTTGACCCGAAGGTTATGGGTATCGGACCTGTTTACTCCAACTTCAAGATCCTCGACAAGATGGGCCTGAAGATGAACGACATCGACGTTTACGAATGTAACGAGGCTTTCGCGGCGCAGAACCTTTCCGTAATCAAGGAAATGGAAAAGCAGGCAGGCGAAAAGATGAATATGGAAAACTGGAACCCGAACGGCGGCGCAATCGCATTCGGACATCCGAACGGAGCTTCCGGCGCAAGAGTTTGCATCTTCACTATGAAGGAACTTATAAGACGCGGCGGCAAGTACGGAATGTTCTCCAGCTGCTGTGGCGGCGGACTGGGAGTTTCCTGCCTCATCGAAAATATTTACGAAAAATAGAAATTGAAAATCAAATAAATACGAAAAGAGGAAATAAAATGAAAAAAGTTGCAGTAGTAGGTGCGGGCATGATGGGCAGAGAAATCGCCATCGTGTATGCAAGAGCAGGACACCAGGTAGCAATCGTTGATGCTACAATGGAGCTTGCGCAGGCCGCAAAGGAAAAGCAGGCGGGCATCCTTGACAGAGAAATCAAGAAGGGCAGACTCGAGGCAGACAAGAAAGACGAGATCCTCGCAAGAATCATCCCGACAGCAGACAAGCACGACCTTGCAGACTATGACTATATCACGGAAGCAGTTCCGGAAATCTATGAGTTAAAAGAAGAGTTATTCAAAGAACTCGATGAAATTTGCAAGCCGGAGACAGTTTTTTTAACCAATACATCCACCTTTTCTGTCACGAAGCTGTCTCTGGCAGTAAAAAGAGAAAGAAAGTCGAGGTTCCTTGGAACCCACTATTTCTCACCTGCTTCGGTTATGAAGCTGGTTGAAGTTATTCCGGGACACCTTTGCGACGAAGAAGTAGTTGACGATGTTATCGAGCTTCTTCAGGAAATGGGAAAGGAAACCGTAAGACTCAAAAAAGACGTTACGGGCTTCGTAGTAAACAGAATCTATCATGCAATCATGATCGAATCCCTGAAGCTTTTGGAAGAAGGCGTTGCCTCAGTTGAAGACATCGACAAGGCTTGCAAGTTCGGCATGGGACATCCGGTAGGACCTTTCGAACTTTATGATAATACGGCGCTTGATCTTAACCTCCAGGTACAGACCGAACTCTTTGAGAATTACGGCGAAAGATTTAGACCCGGCAATCTCCTTAAAGAAAAGGTTAACGCAGGTCAGCTAGGCAGAAAGGCCGGCGAAGGCTTCTATGTCTGGACGGACAATAAGAAATCCGGCGTTGCAAAATAGACGCTACCTTACGAATTAAGAGAAGGAGAATTATTATGGCTGAAGAAAAATTGACATCCAAACAGCTCCTCGGCGAACTGCTCCAGAAGCACTATGCCGAAGCTATGGAAGCAAAAGCACAAGGTAAACCTGTTGTATGGTCAACCTCAATTGCACCTCAAGAGCTTCTGGAGGCTATGGATTTGACCGTAGTTTATCCGGAAAACCATGCAGCAGCAGTTGCGTCCAGAAAAGACGCACCGCAGTTTATCAATAAATCGGAGGGAGACGGCTATTCCGCAGACATTTGCTCTTATGCGAGAGTAAATATCGGATATGCCGACCTGCAGCATTCAGAGGCGCAGGACATCCCTATGCCGGATCTCATCTTCTGCTGCAGCAACATCTGCTGCACGGTAATCAAGTGGTATGAGAACCTGGCAAAGAAGCTGAACATTCCGCTAATTATGATGGACGCACCGTTTAACTCCTCTTACGAAGTGCGTGAAGACAATATCAACTTCCTTGAAGCACAGCTTTCGGACGCCATCAAGAAGCTGGAAGAGTTCACAGGCAGAAAGATGGATTATGACAAGCTGAAAGACATCATGGCGACCTCCAACGAAACCGCAAAATGGTGGGTTGAAGCGACCAACATGGCTATGCATAATCCGTCGCCGCTCAGCGGTTTCGACATGTTCAACTACATGGCGATGATCGTATGTATGAGAGGAAAGAAGGACGGCGCAAGGCTTTTCAAGCTTTGGTACGACGAACTGAAAGAAAAAGCAGAGCAGGGCAAGGGACCTTGGAAGGACGATTCCGAAGAGAAATTCAGAATTCTCTGGGACGGAATTCCTTGCTGGCACAGCCTGGGGCCTTGCTACAAGATACTAAAGAAAAACGGCATCAACATGGTAACATCCACCTATCCGGAAAGCTGGGCAATCTTCTACGAGCCGGGCGATCTGCACGATATGGCAAGAGCCTACGATGCAATTTATACCCAGAGAAATGTTGAATATGCAGCAGACCGCTTCATCAAGCTTGCAGGCGCATTCAACGTAGACGGAGCGATCTTCCACAGCAACAGAAGCTGCAAGGGCATGGACTTCAAGCAGTATGAGATCCAGAGAAGACTCAAAGAGCAGCTCGGCGTTCCATCGGTAATGTTCGACGGCGACATGGCAGACCCCAGCGCATTCTCCGAAGCCCAGTACGAAACAAGAGTACAGGCTCTCGTAGAAATGATGGAAGAAAGAAAAGCCCAGAAAGGAGATAAATAGGATGAATAACCAGATCAAGCAGATGGCAGACGCCTTCGCAGAAGAAGCAAGATCCCCGAAGAAAACCATCGCAAAAGCCATGAAAGAAACCGGCAAGAAGGCCTTTGGCGTGTTCCCTATTTATACACCGGAGGAAATCATCTATGCGGCAGGGCTGCTTCCCGTAGGAATGTGGGGCGGTCAGACCACCATGGTAAATGTAGATAAGTTCATCCAGAGCTTCTGCTGCTCGATCATGAGAGCAAACATGGAGCTGGGAATGAAAGGAGAATACGACTTTCTTGAAGGCGTTTTCATTCCGACCTACTGCGACACAATGAAAGCGATCCTTGCAAACTGGCCTATCGCAGTACCGAACTGCAAGGCGATCCCGTTCGTATATCCGCAAAACAGAGAGAGCACGGGAAGCGAAGCTTTTCTCGTAGCACAGTTTAAGGGCTTCAAGAAAGACCTCGAGAACTTGATCGGATACGAAATCAAGGAAGAAGACATAGAAAAGGCATTTGAGATTTACGAAGAATATCGCCTGGCTATGCGTGAGTTTGTGGAACTTGTCAACGACTATCCAAAGACCCTCGACCCGAAGACAAGACACATGATCATCAAGGCGGCATATTTCCAGGATAAGAAAACATATACAGAAAAGCTCAAGGCACTCATGGACGCACTCAAGAAAGAACCGAAAGAAACGGTCAGCGGCCCGAAGGTCATCATCACAGGACTTATGACAGAACCGGAAAAATTCCTCGACCTGTTCACAGAATATGGCTATACATTCGCAGCAGACGACCTTGCTCACGAGTCGAGACAGTTCAGGATTCCGGCGAGAACAAAGGGCAGTGCAATCGAGAAAATGGCAGGCAGAATCATCGACCTTAAAGGATGCACATTCTTCTACGAGGAAAACAAGACCAGAGGCACGATCCTGAAGAATCTTGCGGCGAAATATCACGCAGACGGTATCGTGATCTGCATGATGAAATTCTGCGACCCGGACGAATTCGATTATCCGATCATCAAGAAAGAGCTGGACGAAGCCGGCGTGCCGCAGCTTTATGTGGAAATCGAGCAGCAGATGGATTCCGTAGAACAGCTTAGAACCAGAATCCAGAGCTTCGCGGAAATCTTGGCATAGACCGCAGCCGCCCATACAGAACGGAAACAGAAAGACAAAAGGTGAAAAAATGTTTTTAGGAATTGACATCGGCTCCTCCTCATCAAAGGCAGCCCTTATAGACAAAGACGGAAAGCTCCGGGGGACAAAAGTCGTAAACATCGGAACCGGCACCAACGGCATCGAGCTTGCACTTACGGAGCTGCTGAAGGAGCAGGGCTGCGAGGAAAAAGACATCTTATATACAGTTGCTACAGGCTACGGCAGAATGACCTATCAGAAAGCGGACAAGCAGATTACCGAAATCAGCTGCCATGCAAGGGGCGTGGTGTCCATGTATCCGGAAGCTCGCAGCATCATCGACATCGGAGGTCAGGATGCGAAGGCGATTTTGCTGAACGACCGAGGCAGGGTGGACAATTTCGTAATGAACGAGAAATGCGCCGCCGGAACGGGAAGGTTCTTCGAGGTAATGGCAAGAGTACTTAATTGCAGCCTGGACGAGCTGGCAGAACTTGCGGCAAAAACTGAAAAGTCGGTGCCAATAAGCAGCGTATGTACCGTGTTTGCGGAGTCAGAGGTCATCTCCCAGCTTGCAAGCGGAGCAAAACCGGAAGAAGTGGCAAAGGGAGCTCACCAGTCCGTGGCGAAACGGGTAGCGGGACTTTGCAACAGGCTTGGGATGAAGCCGGAGGTTGTGATGACAGGCGGCGTGGCACTCAACCACAGCATGGTAGATGCCATGGCAGAAGAAATCGGACTGCCTGTTACGGTTCCTGAAAACCCACAGGTTATGGGAGCTATCGGCGCAGCGGATTACGCCCGCGAAAACTATTTGGCAAACAATTAACAATTTGAACTTGACGGCATATATAAGAAAACTTAAAATAGTAAGGAGAATAAAATGGCAGATTGGAAACAAATTTACAAAGAAAGAACAATGTCTGCGGACGAGGCGGTAAAATTCGTCAAGTCCGGAGAAAGATGGGCGACTACCCATGCGACTGCAGAGTCCTGGGTGCTCACAGAAGCCCTTTGCAAGAGAGCAATGGAACTGGAAAATGTTCAGCTTTGGCAAGGCCTTAACTGGGGTACAGCACAGTACTGCGAGCCTCAATATCACGGACATTTGGACGTTGACACGATTTTCTGTGGAACAGCCACCAGACAGGCAGTAAACGAAAAGAGAGGAAACTACGGCCCGATGCACGTTTCGATGATCGACAGAGCCTTCGATTCGACGGTTCCGGTAGACGGACTTCTGGCTCACGTTACTCCGCCGGACGAAAACGGCTATTGCAACCTGGGCGTTTCGGTAGACTTCGGAGCTTCCGCCATCGCCCACGGCAAGAAGATCATCGCACAGGTAAACCCTTCGATGCCATGGGTATTCGGACAGCATAATACCATCCATGTATCCGACATTCAAGCGTTCGTAATCGAGGACACGCCGCTTCTGAATATACCGCCGATTGACGATACAGACCCGCTTTCGACCAAGATCGGCGAAAACATCGCAGAACTCATCGAAGACGGTTCGTGCCTTCAGATGGGACAGGGCAAGGTTCCGAACGCAATCCTCAAGTGCCTCGGCGACAAGAAGGACCTCGGCGTTCATACCGAAGTTTTCTCGGATAACCTGCTTCCGCTCATCGAAAAAGGCGTAGTAAACGGCAAGGCAAAGAATATCGATAACGGCAAGATCACCGCAATGTTCATTCAGGGATCCCACGACCTCTACAAATTCGTAGACAGAAACCCGATGATAAATATCGCTCCGGGCTGGTACACCAACAATCCGGGCATTATCGCAAAGAACGATAAGGTTTGCGCAATCAACGCCTGCATCGAAATCGACCTCACAGGCCAGGTAAACTGCGAGTGGATGAACGGAAAAATATTCTCCGGCATCGGCGGACAGGTAGACTTCCTCAGAGGCGCAGCATATTCCAAGGGCGGCAAGCCTATCCTTTGTCTCCCATCAACAGCAAGACACGGCGCTGTTTCCAGAATCGTGCCGACCTTGGCTCCGGGAACTCCGGTTTCCACACCGAGATGCGATGTACACTGGGTAGTAACCGAATATGGTGCAGTTAACCTCTTCGGCAAGAGCCTTGCACAGAGAGGCGACGCCCTCATCGAAATCGCACATCCTGACTTCAGAGACAAGCTCCAGGACGACTGGGACGAGATTTGGAGAAAGATGGGTGCAAAATAGCCCCGGGCTAAATTAGGTAAAGAGAATCGCAGCCTTCCGTGGAAGGTATTGCAAGTTCGAAGGAAGGCCGGTTCGTTTACATAAATTATAAGTTTTGTCATTTTAAATTTTAATGGAGGAGAAAATGAAAAAAGTATTAGTAGTATTATTATGCGTAGTCATGGTATTTGCTATGACAGCATGCGGCGGCAGCGGAAGCGATGCAGAAGGCGATGTTTATAAGATTTCCTACGCAGGCACAGTTGCTGACACCACATCAATGATGATTCGTATGAACGAAGCAGCAGAAAAAATGAACGAACTGTCAGGCGGCAGACTTGTTATGACAGTTTATCCAAACAACCAGCTCGGCGACTCCGTTTCCAACTTCCAGCAGATGCAGGAAAACGGAAGCGTGCAGATGGGAGAACTCAGTGCAGCTGCACTCGCAAGCTTCACGAACCTCTTCACTCCGTACTCGCTGCCATTCCTCTTCGAGAGCCAGGAGCAGGCATTCGAATATTTCGACAATTCTGAACTTGCAAAGCAGGTTGAAGAACAGTTCCTCGAAGATACAGGCGTTAGAATCCTTGGATATTATGACAACGACGAAAGAGCACTCACTAACTCCAAGCATGCAATCACCAAGCCTTCCGACATGAAGGGTCTCAAGATTCGTGCAATGCAGTCCGATGTATATATCAAGACATTCGAAGCACTCGGTGCATCCCCTATCTCAATGTCCTTCGCAGAAGTATTCACAGGACTTCAGCAGAAGAACATCGACGGTCAGGACAACGGTACTGCTTTGACAGTTTCCCAGAAGTTCCACGAAGTTCAGAGCTACTACACCGACCTTCACCACGTATATGACATCGCTCCGATCCTCGTAAGCGAAGAGTTCTATCAGTCACTTCCGGACGACCTCAAGACAATCCTCGAAGATTGCATCGCTGAGGCTATCACAAACGAAAGAGCTGACTACGTTGTAAATGGCGAGACAGAAGAAGAAGAAATCGGCAAGTATTGCGAAATCACTCACCTTACCGACGATCAGAGAGCGGCATTCAAAGAAGCTTGCCAGCCGGTATATGACTGGTACAAGACAGCTTATACGGATATCGACTTAGACGCTATCCAGGCTGAGATCGCTTCAATCGAACCATAAAAACAATAAGAGACATAAAGATTAGACCTAGAAAGATAAATTTAATTGCGGAGGCCGCCTCGCAAGGGGCGGTTTCCCAAAAAGCTAAGGAGAAAACATATGAAACTGATTCACTGGTTAGATAAATATTTTGAAGAAGGTTTATCCGCCATTCTCTTAGCCGCAATGTCAATCGTAGTATTACTTCAAATCATCCTGAAGTGGTTTCACATGCCACTTTCATGGTCAGAGGAAATGGCAAGATATATGTTCATTTGGCTGATTTATATTTCCTCTGCTTATGCGGTAAAGAAGAGAACCCACATCAAGGTGGAAATCATCTCACTATTATTAAAAGAAAAAGGCAATTTTGTTCTTGATGTACTGGCAGATGTTGCATTCCTTGTTTTCGCAACAGTTATTGCATACTTCGGCTGGATCGCAACCTACAAGATTGCATTCGTAAACGTACAGCTTTCGCCATCGATGCACATTAACATGGGCTGGGCATATATGTCATTCGCACTGGGCTGCACGCTGATGGCTATCCGTTTGGTTCAGGACCTGATTCTGAGAAGCAAAGAATATAAAGCAGCAGCAAAAGCAAAGGAGGTGCAATAAATGTCAGGATTATTGATTTTCGCGATATTCTTCGTATTTGTATTCCTGAGCGTTCCAATTGGTATCTCCCTTGGACTTGCAGTTGTCCTCTATTCGGCACTGACAGGAAACATTAACTTCAACTATATAGCAACGGGTATGTTCACATCCTGCGACTCATTCCCGCTGATGGCTATTCCGTTCTTCGTACTCAGCGGCGCGCTGATGGAAGGCGGCGGACTTTCAAAGAGACTTGTAGGTTTCTTCGATACATTGGTAGGCCACTTCACCGGCGGCCTTGCGGTAGTAACTGTAGTATCGTGCATGTTCTTTGGCGCGATTTCCGGTTCTGCTCCTGCAACAGTAGCTGCTATCGGTACCATCATGGTTCCGTCGATGATAGAGATGGGCTATGAGAAAAGATGGTCGATGGCTCTGGTAGCCGCATCCGGCTGCCTTGGAACTATCATTCCACCGAGTATCCCAATGGTAATGTACGGCGTATCGACAGGTGCGTCCATCAGTACCATGTTCATGGCAGGCTTCATGCCTGGCATTATATGCGGTTTGACTCTGATCGTAATCGCAGTTCGCTATTGCAAGAAAAACGGTTACCACGGAAACGGCCTCAAATTCTCCGGAAAGAGAGTTTGGGAGGCATTCAAGGAAGCTGTCTGGGCGCTGCTGGTTCCGGTTATCATCCTCGGCGGTATCTACGGCGGTTTCTTCACACCGACCGAAGCTGCTGTTATCGCAGTATTCTACGGACTTCTTGTTGGTCTGTTTATTTACAAGGAACTTGACCTTAAAAAGATTTACATCAAGCTTGCGGAATCCGCAAATACCTCGGCTACGATTCTTATCATCGTTGGAACAGGTACGGTTCTTGGTCGTGTGCTTACCATTGAACAGGTTCCTCAGGCTGTGGCGCAGGGACTGCTGGGAGTTACGGACAACTGGATTATAATGATGCTTCTGATGAACCTCTTGCTTCTGGTTGTCGGCTGCCTCATGGAAACGACTTCGGCTATCCTTATCTTGTCGCCGATTCTGTATCCGGTAGCTGCGGCTTGCGGTGTAGACATGATTCAGTTCGGTATCGTTATGGTAGTTAACCTTTCCATCGGATTCATCACCCCGCCTGTAGGCGTAAACCTTTTCGTTGCCTGCGGTATCGGCGGTATCAAGTTCGTGGAACTTTGCAAGAAGATTATACCATTCTTAATAGCACTATTGGTTGGCTTGCTAGTAATAACCTATTTCCCGGATGTCGTACTCTTCATACCGAGAATGCTCGGATATGCAGGCTGATAGCCGGCGCAGATTAAAAAGTGTAAAAAGTATAATATAAAGAAGTAAAATATAAAAATATAAAGAAAGTAAAATTTAAGGCAGGGTCTGCCTTGCTGAAAGGCGGATCCTGCAATTTTGGGAGAATGAAATGGAATATAAGACAATATTGACAGAACAAAAAGGAAAGATACTAAAGGTCATCTTTAACAATCCGGAAAAACTGAACGCCCTTACGGATACTTTTCTGGCAGAATTTACGGATCTTTTGGATAAGCTGGAAAAAACAGATACACAGGTCGTCATTCTCACAGGATCAGGCAAGGCGTTCATAGCAGGAGCTGACATCACCCTGATGCGCACGATGAGCCCTGCGGAAGCTGCGGAATATTCCCGCGTGACTACGGAAGTATATAGAAAGATGGAAGCTTCGAAGAAGATTTTCATTGCGGCGATCAACGGATTCGCGTTTGGCGGCGGCTGCGAAATGACCCTCGCATGCGACCTTAGAATCGCATCGGAAAAGGCAAAGATGGGACTGCCGGAGGTGAGCCTGGGGATCTTTCCGGGAGGCGGCGGCACTCAGCGCCTGCCAAGACTCATCGGCGCGGCAAAGGCAAAAGAATTGATCTTTACCGGAAAGACCATTACAGCGCGCGAGGCTCTCGAAATGGGACTTCTCAACGAGGTCTGCACACCTGAGGAACTGGAAACAAAAGCAGAGGAGATGGCTGCTGCTATACTCAAAAACAGCTGCTCTGCGGTCGGTCTTGCAAAGGAATCCGTCAACAACGGTCTGCAATCTGACATCATCTCGGCTATGAATTTAGAGAAAAATCTGTTTGCCCTGTGCTTTGGCACGGATGACCAAATCGAAGGCATGAACGCATTTGTGGAAAAGCGCAAGGCAAATTTTAAATAAGGAGGCAAAAGATGAGCTATACAATCAATCAATTACAGGTGGGTCAAAACGCACAGTTTTCAAAGACCATCAGCGAAAGCGACGTTTATTTGTTCGCGGGAGTTACGGGGGATATGAACCCGGCGCATCTTAATGCTGTATATTCAAAAGACGGTGTTTTTCACGAAAGAGTTGCTCACGGTATGCTCTCGGCAAGCTTGATTTCAACGGTTCTGGGGACTGAGCTTCCGGGCAAGGGGACCATATACCTCCAGCAACAGGTAAAATTCGTGGCTCCGGTTCATTTCGGCGACACCATTACGGCAACCGTAGAGGTGGTGGAAAAGAACGTGGAGAAAAACAGAGTTAAGCTAAAAACGACTTGCACCAACCAAAACGGACAGGTCGTTGTAGATGGCGAAGCACTCGCCATGCCACCAAAAGAATCCTAGACTGCGCTACCTTTTTCATTAAAATACGATTGCATCACATAACATAAATAATACAAAAATACAAATTACAAATATAAAATTCACCTAGATACCTAATACACCTATACACTTAAAAAACGATAAGTTTATGCGGCAATCTTGATTCTTTTGGCTTGGGAGCAGCACGGAGGAGACATAATCTTCCGGCGGCTCCTTTTTTGCGGCAAATTTTTGCTGCATTCATGACAAACAGCACGGAATTATATCACTTCATAGTTAAATTCTGCGTTTTGCAAAAAATATTACTATGGTTGTAAAAATATGTGTTGACAAACTTTGCGATCAGCTGTATTATATAACCATAA
>CAVKSD010000039.1:0-16263 GCA_963658905.1 Bacteroidaceae bacterium | reverse complement strand
ACTCATCAGAGCCTGCGGCTGTGCAGGAGGCTGCTGTCCATTACCCTGTGCCGGAGGCTGCTGGCCGCCTGCTTGGCCGCCCGGCTGACCCGGCTGTCCCGGCTGTCCCTGACCCTGAAGGCTAGTAGCCGCCTGGGCTGTTCCTACGCTTTGATTGTTCACATAAAGGGTATATGTGCTTCCCGCTTCAAGATCATCTGAGGAGAATATTACATAGCCGGCATTTCTTACAGCTGTCGCACTGTAGATTATGCTTCCGGTAGAATCCTTGATTGTGATGGTGCTTCCTGCCTTGACCATGCCTTCGGAAGCGCCTCCCATCTGTCCTCCGCTTGTACCGAATACGACCACTGCCTGGCCTTGGCTCATATTAACACCCATGCCGGAGGCTCCAATTCCAAGAACTGTTCCATCTGTGATACTCAGCGTTCCGTCGCAGTCAAGAGGCTGGTTGTCACCGCTTGAAGCCGAGAAAATCTCAACCGTGCCACCTGAGATTGTGAGCGAGCCGTTGGAGTCGATTCCGTCGCCTTTTTCGGTGTCGATTCTGACATTGCCGCCGAAAATCTCTATTTTGAAATCATAATTTTCAAGATCCGAGTTCGCGGCATTCATGCCGTCATCCTCGGATGTTATGTCAATATCACCTGAATAAATGTTAAGCGTTGCCGCTTCGAGTCCTTCATAGGATTTTTTGACTGTAATTTCAGGGCCGGAAGTTCCGGTTTTTCCTATATTCATGACATAGTCGCAGTGGATCGCATCATCTTCTGCGCTTATCGTGATATCACCGCTCAAGATACTCAGCGTCTGCTCTGCGTTTATTCCGTCATTGACATTAGCAGTTATGTTCAGAGTTACGTTTTGAATTGTCAGAGAAGCGTCCCCTTCATCATCGGTGGTCGCACCCGATTTGATTCCGTTTTTACCGTTAGCAGTTATCTTGATGATACCCGTGCCTCCGATGGTGACATTTGAACCGTCTTTACATTTTATAACGGCATTTTCCGCATTTTCGTTGTCTGTATAAGTTTCGTCATTGTTCTTTTCAGAATCTGTCAGACTGTTTGTCGTGCCTGCGGCTGCGATGATTGTAACCCCGGTGCTTTTGTTGCAGGCGATCGGCGCCGTTGTGGAACTTGTCAGGGTTAGACCGTTAAGAACAAGTGTTACACCGGTAGTCCCTTTTTTGATCTTGATGGAGCCGTCGGTGCAGCTTCCCGAAACTATATAGGTTCCTGCCGCGTTGATGGTGAGGGCGGTATTTTCTATCTTGTACCCGTTATAATTACCTTCAGAAACAGTAATCTTCGAGTCTGAGAAAACAAAGCTTGTCGCCCCGGCTTCCTCATATTTGGTCACCTCATATTCTGATGCCGCATAAGCCGCGCTTTCCTGCGGCATCATAGGAGCAAACACCAGCAGAAGTGATAAGATCAGTGCAAGTGCTATCCCGCTAAACATTCTTTTGTGTTTATTCATTTTGATTAACCTCTCTTTCTTAAACTGTGACCTTAGTGTAACAGGCCGACTTAAAGCTTACCTAAAGGAAAAAATTAAATTTCTTTAGGTACGTTTTAGGTTAGGTCTATATAATCTGAAAAAAGAAAAGGAGGTCATTGATATGGCAGACATAATCCAGACAAATTTCAAAAGATACGAAAAGAAATATATGCTGAATAGGCGCCAGCAGGAAAATTTGATGAAACAGATAATGCCCTATATAAAAGAAGATAAATTCGGCAAATACACGATATGCAACATATATTATGATACTGAGGACTGGGAGCTGATAAGGCGGTCGATACAAAAACCCGTATACAAAGAAAAACTCAGGGTCAGAAGCTACGGAGTACCCGCAGACGATGGCAAGGCTTTTATAGAAATCAAGAAAAAATATAAAGGCATAGTATATAAAAGAAGAATTACTGCGGAGGCAAAGGATGTGCAGGAAATACTGAGCGGGGCAAGCGGCGCTGAAATAAAAAAGAGCGACGAACAGATTAGAAATGAAATCATGTGGTTTCAAAATTTTTATCGCACGCAGCCCAGAATTTTTATAGGATATGACAGGCAGGCTTTTGCGGGGATCCAGGATAGCGGCCTCAGAATCACCTTTGACACAAATTTGAGATGGAGAGATGAGGAGCTTGACCTAAGATGCGGGGATTACGGCATGCCCGTGTTGCAGGATGAGCAGGTTTTGATGGAAATCAAAATGCCGGGGACCTGCCCTCTGTGGCTTGCTCATATACTCAACGAAAACAGGATTTATCCGACTTCGTTTTCCAAATACGGCACATGCTACAAAAACTTTATCATAAATAGGGAGGAAATTTTAAGTGCTTAGTTCAATTATTCAATCAGAAATAACAATGTCAACATTCCTTATATGCACGGGAGTATCGCTAGTTCTGGGAATGGGAATCGCTTTAATAAGTATGTTCAAAACAAAATACAGTCAGAGCTTTGCATTTACCCTTGCAATCATGCCGGCGGTGGTGCAGATTATCATAATGCTGGTAAATGGCAATATAGGTGCCGGCATCGCGGTCGCGGGAGCATTCAGCCTTGTCCGCTTCCGTTCGGCTCCGGGCAGCGCCAGAGAAATAGGCTCCATATTCCTTGCAATGGCAACGGGACTTGCCACCGGTATGGGCTATGTTGCAATAGCCGGAATATTCTTTGTGATCATGGCGGCATTTATGATGGTGCTGACCGTAGCGGGATTTGGCAGCGGCAGCACGGGCGAGCGGATACTCAAAATAACCATACCGGAGAACCTTGATTATGAGGGGCTGTTTGACGATCTCTTCGAAAAATATACGGAATCCGCGACCCTCGAAAGGGTAAAAATGACAAACGTAGGTACCATGTACGAGCTTAGCTATGATATCAAACTTAAAAAAGACAACGTGCCAAAGGAATTTATAGATCAGTTAAGATGCAGAAACGGCAATCTGAATATAGTTTGCAGCAGAGCCGAGGCAAAGGAGAGCCTGTGATAGCATTGCTTTGAGTGGCGATTTTGCGAGGATAATTATCGGAAGGTAATTTCGGAAGATAATTCGGAGGCATAGTACAGAGCTCACGTTCTCTCGGTAATTACAAGGGGACACGTGAATGTCATATTGAACCGGATTGGCTACTTATTTATGAAATCCAAAACACAATATTTATTCAAGAGGCATCTGTCAGAAATAGCAGATGCTTTTTCTATGCCGCTCTCAGAGAGGAATAGCTAATGGCATTGCCATTCAGGACAGAGATTTGTTTTCGGTTACTTGCTTTTTTATTTTGCTCATTAAACTCGTTAAATCCAAGTAATGTTGCTTAAAAAATAAACAGGAGTTAGCCTATGGTAACTCCGAGTTTAACAACACTGTCTATCCTTATGGACGAGACTACGGCCTTCATAGAAGCAGACAACGAGTCTGTAATTCAGAAGATCTTGTTCCGCCTGATCAAGGAAAGACAGTTCTCGTTATCGCTCACCGCATGCGAAGCGTTGCGAGAGCTGACAAGAACGTAGTCCCCAAAGATGGCAGGAATCTCAACGGGAATCTGTGCATTAAAATCACAGAAAACACATGGAAATCGGCATGGCATTGTGATAGAATACAAGCATGGATGTTAAAAATAAGGTACTTGAAACAATAAAAGACCACGAACTGTTTGAGGACGGAGGGCGCATTGTTCTGGGACTTTCGGGAGGTCCGGATTCGATGTGCCTCTTTGACGTGCTTCTGGAGCTTGCCCAAGAGAAAGGCTACCGCATTTATCCGGTACACGTAAATCACAAGCTGCGCCCCGGCGATGCCGAAAGGGATCAGGAATTTGTGGAGGAAACTTGCAGACGGCGTGGGCTTACCTGCCGGACTTTTGAAGTAGACTGCAACAAGCTCGCCCGGAAAGAGGGACTGACCTCAGAGGAAGCGGGCAGAAAGGCAAGATATGGGGCTTTCTTTGAGGTAGCAGAACAGATCGCAGCTGAGATTGCGGCGGAAACACCGTCGAAAGACTTGGGAGAGGCAAGAAAAAAAGTTGCAATAGCCGTAGCACAGAACGCCAACGATCAGGCTGAAACGATTTTATTCAGAATCCTACGGGGTGCAGGAACCGACGGGCTTGCGGGGATCGCATATAAGCGATATGAGCGTGGAATCGCAGTGGTAAGACCGCTTCTTGACGTGCCGCGGGAGGAAATCGAAAAGTACTGCGAGTCGCGAAATTTATCGCCGCGAATTGACCATACTAATAAGGAGGCAATTTACGCCAGAAATAAAATAAGGCTTGAACTTTTGCCGCTGCTGAGGGGAAAATTTAATCCAAATATAGTAGAAACTCTCGACAGACTGGGTAAAAACGCCGCAACGGACAGGGACTATATCCGACAGCAGGCGGAGGCCACATATCGCGAGATCACAGACGAATCGCAAAAAAACGACGTGACCGTAGCCGCAGAGGTTGCAAGGATTTCAGCCTTACACATGGCGGTCAGGATTCGCATTTATAATATGATGTTGGCAGAAATCGGAATGACTGAGAACATCAGCGAGGGACAGCTGAGAAGCATCGAAAAAGTGCGGCTATCCCAAAGCCCATCGGCAATGTGCGATTTGGCTGATGGATATGCGGTATATAAAGAATACGAAAAACTCATCTTTTGCAGAAAAGAAGCGAAAAGAACTGCCGACGCAAGGTACAAAATGAGTTTTATCAGCCCAGAAAAATATGCAGCGGAAAAATATGCGCCGGAGAAATATGCGGCAGGTGAGGATGTAGCTTTGAACAGCTTGCAGGACAGCGGGCAGAGCAAGGGTATGGAAAGCTCCGCAGTCGGCGTTTTCGTCTTGCCGGTCACCGCAAAGGACTCGGTTTGCATAAGAAAGCGTCGCGACGGCGATGTGATTGCCATTGGTGCGGGAACAGGCAGCGGCGCAGGGAGGACTATTAGGCACAAGAAGCTACAGGACTTCTTCGTGGACGCCAAAGTTCCAAAGAACAAGCGGGACGAGATAGACTTGTTGGCATACGGAAATAAAATTCTGTGGGCGCTGCCGTCGCCATATTTCGCCTCAGAGCAGTATCAAAAAAAAGGCAGGTTTTCCGCCGAGTTCAGACTGCAAGCCCAAACTTCGCAAGGGGCGGAAAACAACGCGGGAAACAACTCGGAATCCAATGCGAACTCCGTCGTTGAAACTGACGCGGAAACGATATTGATTCTTGAAATTTTATAAATTTTGTGGTAAAATACTACGGAATATTTGTTGATATAAACAAAACGAAAGGGGAAAGAAGTGAAAAAATTCTCGAAAAACATAAGCGTATATATACTGATTTTTGCCTTGGTGGTGTCATTTGCATACTTCTGCAAGTCCTACATGAACTCAGACCAGATAAGCCTCAAGGAAGTTTCCTTTTCACAGTTTACAGAACTGGTAAAAGAAGAAAAACTCAGCGAAATTTCCATCGAGGGTACGACTCTAAGAGGCGTAATAAGCGAAAATTCTATCGTTTACGCCTATGCGCCATCGGTAATCGAAATAAATTGGTTAGAAGAAACTTACATTTTTGACCAGATGGAGAAAGGCACATTAAAGACTTTCTCAAGCCCGAAGCCGGATACAAGCTCGTGGCTGTGGTCGCTGATTCCAAACATCATAATGATCGGGGCGCTGGTGTTCCTGTTCTATTTCATGATGAATCAGGGCGGAAACGGCAAAGCGTTCCAGTTCGGTAGATCGAGAGCAAAAATGGTAAAGGGCGGCGACAAGAAGATCACTTTCAAAGACGTTGCCGGACTTGAAGAGGAAAAACAGGAGCTTTCGGAGGTTGTGGACTTTCTGAAAGACCCAAGAAAATACAAGGATCTCGGAGCAAGAATCCCGAAAGGCATTTTGCTTGTAGGCCCTCCGGGAACAGGTAAAACCTATATTTCCAAAGCGACGGCAGGGGAAGCGGGAGTTCCTTTCTTTACGATCAGCGGCTCAGACTTCGTTGAAATGTTCGTAGGCGTAGGCGCTTCCAGAGTGAGAGACTTGTTTGACCAGGCAAAGAAAAACGCTCCGTGCATCATTTTCATAGACGAAATCGACGCTGTGGGACGCAAGAGAGGCGCGGGAATCGGCGGCGGACACGACGAAAGAGAGCAGACCTTAAACCAGCTCCTTGTTGAAATGGACGGATTCTCGGAAAATTCGGGCATCATAATTTTGGCTGCCACCAACAGACCTGACATTCTCGACCCTGCACTGCTCAGACCGGGTAGATTCGACAGACAGGTTGTCATCGGCATTCCCGACGTTAAGGGCAGAGAAGAAATCATCAAGGTTCACGCCAAGAATAAACCTCTCGCAGACGACGTTACGCCGAAGATTTTGGCAAGAAGAACCATGGGATTTACCCCGGCGGACCTTGAAAACGTCTTGAACGAGGCGGCGCTGATTACGGCGCGCAGAAACGGACGCTTTATCCGAATGGAAGAAATCGAGGAGGCGATTCGCAAGGTGCAGATGGGGCCTGCAAAGAAATCCAAGGTGGTTTCCGACGAAGAAAAGAAGCTTACGGCATACCACGAGGCGGGTCACGCAATCGTTGCAAGATCGCTGCCTAAACATATGCCGATTCACGAAGTTACGATTATTCCAAGAGGCAGAGCCGGCGGATACACCATGTATCTTCCGGAAGACGACAAGATGTTCGACACCAAAACCTCGATGTATAACCACATCGTTTCCTGCATGGGCGGTCGAGTTGCGGAAAAGCTCAAACTCGAAGACATTTCCATCGGAGCTTCGGGGGATATCAAGCAGGCTACGCAAATTGCCCGCGAAATGGTTACAAAATACGGCTTCAGCGATAAACTCGGCGCGGTAAACTACGGTGGGGATGATGAAGTTTTCCTTGGCAACGACTTTACCGCTCACAAGAATTATTCCGAGCATACGGCATGTGAAATCGACGAAGAAATCAAGAGGCTCGTTGACGAGGCGTATGAGGAAGCTATGCGCATCTTGACGGAGCATGACGAAACCCTCGAAAGCATTGCAAAGGCGTTGCTTTATGTTGAGACCATTGACGGTGAGCAGTTCGAAGCTCTTTATACAGGCAAGATCACGGCTGAGGAACTGAAAGAAAGCGTTGAAAAAGCCGATGAGGAAAAGAAAGCTCAGGACGAAAAGGAGTCCAAGGAGCGCGAAGAATTGCGTCAGGAAGAAGAACGCAAGATGATGGAAGAACTTGAAAAATACGACTCTGATTATTTGGGAGACGACGAGACGCAGGAGGAGGCAGAAAAGCCTCAAAGCGAGGGCGAAAAGCCTCGTGGTGCGGCTGAAAAGTCTCCGGAGGAGGACAAAGAGCCTCAGGAAGAAGAGGAAAAGGATGAAAGTAACAGTTAAGGATTGTTTGCAGCTTGATTCGTTCAGGAAGTGCATCGTGCTTGCCGGGGAGAAAAACATGGATAACCGCGTCAAGGCGGTGTCCGTAATGGACGCGGCAACACCGGCGGAGGCGCTTTCCTGCAACGGAAACAGCGAAACAATGATTCTGACCACATTCGCGGGGATGAAAAAGGATACGGCGGCTCAGTGCGAGACTATTCGGGAACTTGCGAAAGCGGGAGTTCCCGCAATCGTGGTTTTTCAGCGGGAAAAGAGTATGCGGCCCGTGAATAAGGAAGTCACCGCGGCGGCTGATTTGGCGGGCATTCCACTGCTCCTCATGGTGGACGGCGAGGGAATGGACTATGCGAAGATTATCGCAGAGGTCATGGAACAGGTGCTTTATGGCAACAACTTCAAAAACAGCCTCATCAACAACACGATTTTCCACCTGCTGAACTTTGAAAAACACGCAAACTTCCAACAGGCTTTGCACGAAGCGGCGGTAAACAACGATTTTCAGGTGGTGCTTCTCAGCGAGGAGTTTAACCCTGTCTTCGCGGTGGAAACGCGGCATCAGGCGACGATCAACGAGGTAATTCGCAGGGGCAGGGAAGTAGCCCTGAATTTGGGACATATTTACAGCCTCATCGAGATAAACGGGGTGCTTACTTATTGGGGACTGCTTTATCTCAACAACGAAAAATATTATCTGTTCATCGTGGACAACGACGACAATTACTCGGCGGGAGAGATCACAAAACTTGCAGAGATCATAGAACTTGCCATGGGAATGTGGAAGTTTACGCCGGAGAGGGACGCAAAAGCGGAGCTTGTCAAGGCGCTGATTCGAGGCAACAAGAGCCTCGCCTATTCGCTTCGGGAGGAAGCGGGAATAAGGGCTTCGGATATTTTGTCGGTGCTGTATGCAAGAGGCATCGAAACCGGCAGTGCAGACGCAGTCATCGACGAATATGTTGAGAAAGGTTTGCTGAATATAATCAAGATAACCGAGGACGACGAGAGCTATGCGGTGCTTCTGCGGGGCGAAAAACTTGCGGAAGACGAGGAAGCTTCGGAAATGGGAGTGTGCATTTCATTCTTCGACAGGCTGAAGGAAAACAAATCCGTCCGCATTTTCCATGTGACGGGGGTTGACCGCATCGAGGGCGCCGGAGACGGCTTCAGGCTGATTGGCGAGACATGGGCGTTTGTAGAAAATATTTTCCCTTACAAGAGAGTGTTCTCCAAATACGAGCTTGCCCTTGTGAGCAACTGCATCAACATTCAGGTGCAGGGGGGCCACCTCAAGAAAAATTATATGGATCTCTTGGATCCTTTCAGAAAAGAGGGGGACAACAAGGCAAGGCAGCTTCTCGAAACGCTGGAAACCTTTGCTCTTGACGCGGGCATGAACAGCAGCAAGACGGCGGAGTTTATGGGCATACATACGAACACCGTTCAGTACAGGCTCAAAAAAATCAACGATCTTCTCGGCGCGGAAATCACGGGGAACCGGGTAATTCCGGGGCTTACCATCGCCCTTGCGCTCCAGAGGATGGAAAACGCCAAGAAGTAAAGCAAGGCAAAAGCTACGAGACAAAATGAAAAATAAGACTTTAAAAATAGGCAATATAGAACTTGACAGTCCTTTCCTGATGGCGCCTTTGGCAGGAATCACCGACGGCCCCTTTCGACGCATCTGCCGTGAAATGGGGGCGGGGCTTGTGTACTCCGAAATGGTAAGCGCAAAGGGACTTTGGTTCAACGATAAAAATACAGGCAGGCTCCTCGAAATCTTAGATGGCGAGGAGCCTGTGGCATACCAGATTTTTGGCCATGAACCGGAAATTATGGCTTTTGCCGCGGAAAATCTTGCAGGCAGGGCAAACGCTATTTTAGACATAAACATGGGCTGCCCCGTGCCGAAAGTGGTAAAAAACGGCGAAGGCTCGGCTCTGATGAAGAGCCCGCAGCTTGTGTTTGACATCGTGGAAGCCGTGGTAAATAAAGCGGAAAAGCCGGTGACGGTGAAAATCAGGGCAGGCTGGGACGAAAACTCGATAAATGCAGTGGAGGTAGCCGGCGCCGCCGCGGCGGCAGGAGCCGCCGCGGTCGCGGTTCACGCCCGCACCCGCGAGCAGTTTTACAGCGGGCGGGCGAACCGCGCCGTCATAGCCGCCGTTAAACACGCGGTGTCGATTCCGGTCATCGGAAACGGCGACGTGACGGACGGCGCCTCAGCACTCAGCATGATGGACGAAACCGGCTGCGACTTTGTAATGGTAGGACGGGGCGCACTGGGAAATCCATGGATTTTCCGGGAGCTTAACGCAGCCTATTTGGGCGAAGAACTTCCGCCAGCCCCAAGCCTCGAAGAAAAGAAAGCTATGATGCTTAGGCATTTCCGCGACACACTTTCCTTAAAGGGCGAATACGCGGCGGTTCGAGAAATGCGAAAACACGTGGGCTGGTACCTCAAAGGGCAGCCGGGCTCGGCGGCTTTCCGCGGCATGGTAAACGGCATTACCGAGCCAGCAAAGCTGGAAGCTGCGATTATGAATCTGGGCTGCAAATAGGTGAGAAACGGGAAACGCAATAAGCAAGACGTCAAAGGGGAATAAATGAAAGAACTGTTTGAGATTTTTATAGTCTCTGCAAAGGTGGGGGCTTTGAC
Organism: Bacteroidaceae bacterium; assembly: GCA_963658905.1. Lineage (GTDB taxonomy): Bacteria > Bacillota > Clostridia > Peptostreptococcales > Anaerovoracaceae > CAG-238. The sequence goes on along the minus strand of CAVKSD010000039.1, from coordinate 6,201 downwards.
ATTTGGCGGCGGCTACGCAATGCTGCCGATTTTACAAAGAGAAGTCGTCGAAAACAAAGGCTGGAACACGGAGGCGGAAATTCTGGACTACTACGCTCTTTCTCAGTGCCTTCCGGGGATTCTCATGGTAAACACCCTCGCTTTTGTCGGGAAAAACAAAAAAGGGACTCTGGGGGCAGTGTTCGCCGCGCTGGGAGCGGCTACCCCATCCTTTGTTATCATCACGATTATCGCATCGATCCTCAAGTCCTTTGCAGATTATGCCGCGGTAAAAAACGCTTTCGCAGGGATCAGAGTCTGCGTGTGCGTGCTGATTTTTAACGCCGTGCTGAAGCTGTGGAAAAGCGCCGTTGCGGACTATAAATGTCTCTTAATTTTTATCGGGGTTCTCCTTGCTTCCCTTTTCGTTGACGTAACACCGATTGTATTCGTTGTGACGGCAGGGCTGTTAGGCATTGCAATTACTATGCTATCCACCGGCAAAACTTCCGGCGAAAAGCCTAAGAACTCCGAGCCCGGAGAGATTTCAGGAAAAGGAGGTGAGCCGAAATGATACAGATAAGGCTTTTTCTCGAATTTTTGAAAATCGGACTTTTCGCAGTGGGAGGCGGCATGGCGACGCTACCCTTTATACAGGACATGGCAGAAGAAACAGGTTGGTGTACAAATGCCCAAATTGCCGATATGTTGGCGATTTCCGAGTCCACGCCGGGGCCTATCGGAATCAATATGGCAACCTATGTGGGCTACGAGGTAGGCGGACTCAGCGGTGCTTTTGCGGCGACTCTGGGCGTGGTGATTCCGGGAGTGATTTTCGTCATCATAGTCATGTCCGTCATCGGCAGATTCCGTGAAAACAAGTTGGTGACAGGGGCTTTTTACGGGCTTAGACCGGCGTCTGCGGGGCTGATTGCGGCTGCGGGGATTCTCGTGTGCCAGCTGACTTTTCTGAACGCGGATATATACGAAAAAACAGGCGCCATCACCGAGATTTTCAACGTCAAGGCTTTCATCCTTGCGGCGGTTCTTCTGATTCTGACGCGGGGCATAAAGCGCACAAAAAACCTGCATCCGATTATTTTTATCGCTTTTTCAGCGGTGGTGGGAATTGCGTTTTCCTTTGCGGGAGCATGACAAAACATGATAAAAAAAGTTTAGATACACTACGGAGATTTTGGAGGAAAAAACTATGCAGCAAAGATTAAATGTAAAACAGATTGCGTGCTTTGTGGGAGCGGCAGCTATGCTGCTGCTGGCAATTTTAAAGATAGACTATCTTATTGCCCGAATCGTGTACATTGTGCAGGGCTACGGCGGCGGTAGCTACATTTTCAGCGATTTCTTAGGCATGGCAGGATATGCTGCCATAGCGGTGTGCCTGCTGCTTATGGGCTTGCGAAAGGAAAGCAAGGCCCTCGAAATTGTCATCTTTGCGGGAACCTGCGCGCTTTTGATATCGAAAATCGTAGGGCTGACAGCAGGTTTCGCCGCAGGAACATATTGGGTGTGGGGAAACGACTATTTTGAAATGAACTTCACCTTTTTCGGGATGCTGCCGAATATCCTAAAAGTTATTGCCTACGCTGTGCTTGTGGCAATTGCGGCGGTAGCGGCATTTTCGGCGCAGAAGCGGGGAATAGAAAATCTCTGGTTTATTGCTCCGGTGCTGATATTGATTGCCAACATTCTCACCAGCGGGCTTAACGTCATTTACAGATACAATTGGGGTGGCTACAACGCCTTTTCGGGAGGTGGCTTTGGGCAGATATTGCTTGAGATAATTGCAACCTTAGCACTGGGCTTGATACTGGCGAATCCTCAGCTCATTGAAAGGTTTTCAAAGACCAATGGGGCAGATAGCGAAGAATTTGCCGAGGAATCCCAAGGGCAAGGCGACGAGCACGGGTTTTACAAAAACGCTGAAAACATAGGCTTTGACGGAGAGGCTCAAAACACACAGAGCGAGGGCTTTTCCGAAGGCGTGCAGGACTTCGACAGCGGTTCCGCTCAAAACACGCAGACCCGCTACTACTCCGCGTCTCCGCAGATGCCGGAGGGATACTGTGATATGCTCAAGCACGTGCTGCTTCTGATTTTCACATTCGGAATTTGGCGTTTGATTTGGGTTTACAGGACAACGGAATTTCTGAACCGTATGCCGCAGGAGCCGCGCAGAAGCGGAACCTGCCAACTTCTGCTGTGCCTGTTTGTGCCGTTTTATGATATTTATTGGGTTTACAAGAGTTGCCAGAGAATCGACAAACTTTCATATTACAACAATATTCGGGGAGAAATTACGCTCATGTGCGTACTGTTTCAGGTATTTATCCCGATTCTTTCGCCGATTTTCATGCAGGACAAACTAAACAACATCGTAACAAAATAGCAATATATGGCAATATAATATAAAGAAAATACGTAAAAAAATGGTTGCAATTAAATTGCATAAATGATATAATGAGCCTAACAAGAGGCGAGTCAAGACGCGGGAAAGCCTTTCGAATAAATCAAGTCTTTAGGGGTTTGGATTTGCAGAAAGGAGTTGGTAGAATGAGAGTTACGATCACTTACTACAAAGGCAAACTTACGATCACGATAACCATGAAAAAATCCGCAGGACCCCAATTCTAGCGGATTTTTCTAAACGGATTTTTCGTTAGGTTGGGCATTGACCCGTCCTCTTGTTTCAAATATACCACATTCAAAGGGGCTTTGCAAGAACATTTTATCAAGGGGGAAATGAAAATGAGAACAAAAAACATCATCAAAAAAGCTTTTGCGCTTGCTACGGCGCTTGCGCTTATGACAGCGCTTGTATCCTGCGGAAACGGGGAAGCTGAAAGCAGCAGCGAGCCAAGCAATCAGACTGCGCAGACGGAGCAAACCGCTGCCCACGAAAAATACAAAGAAGCCATGCAGAATATGCTGGAAAGCCGCGTATTTCCAAACGGCCAGCAGGTTTATACCAACGCAGAGGGCGAAGATGACGCAAGCTCAATCTGGACGGACAACAAATTTGCTATTACCGATGTCGACGGTGACGGCGAAGATGAACTGATTATAAACTTCAGCAACGCGCCCGCGGTAGGGGAAGTCTTCTATATCTTTGAATACGACGAGGATTCGGACAGCCTCAAAGAAGAATTTACCGAGTTCCCGACTCCGGAGTTTTACGATAACGGCTATGTAACGGCGCCAGCTTCCCACAACCAAGGACTTGCAGGAGATTTCTGGCCATATACGATTTATAAATACGATGCAGGCGCTGACGCCTATGTGCAGCAGTACTATATCGATGCATGGAACAAGGAGCTTTTTCCGCAGGACTTTGAGGGGAACGCATATCCGGAGGAAACCGACGAAAGCAAAACCGGGACCGTCTATTATCTTTACGAGGACGTGACGAAAGCCACGGGCCCTGTTGACCGGGCCGCCTACGACAAACTCGTGGCGGACACCTACGGCTCGGCAGCCAAAATCACGATAAACTACAGCGAAATCACGCAGGAAAACATCGACGCAATAAGCTAAAAACAACACAATAAGTTAACTGCAAAAGCAAAACGAAGCCCGCTACCGAAGACTCTCTCCGGCAGCAGGCTTTTTTTTACTTTTCAAAATGAAATAAGCTACCGACAATTCATCCGCTATTTCATTTTTGATTATTAAATTGAAATAAGATAAGCATTTTCCGCTCCTTATTTCAAGTTCGCTTGACAAATTGAAATAAGGTCGAGGACTATCTCGAAATCCTCCGAGAAAGAAATTGTAAAAATAAAGATAGCCGCCCCATACTATTCCAAGATTATATAAATTTCATATTTGCAATAATAATAGCAGGCTATTGACTTTTGTTCAAAAGCGTGCTATCATTATTGCGTTAAAGATGATTTGGAAAGGAGCGGATCCCATGCCAGAACATACACCAAATGGCTTGCTGTTTAAGCAAATACATGACCGCCTTGAAAAGCAATCAAACAATGCGTTGCGAGCAAAAGACCTGACCATGATGCAGGTAGCTGTCCTCATGGCATTACAGCAGGCTGCGGAGCAACGGCTATCCATGAAAGAACTGGAACGGCATTTTGGGGTTGCACAATCAACCATTGCCGGAATTGTTTCACGATTGGAGCAAAAAGGCTTGGTAGAAGCGTTTGGTGATACCGCAGACAAGCGTGTCAAGTTGGTACATATTACTCCTGCCGGAGAACTGTGCTGTACCGAAGCGGCTTGCCAGATGGAGGAAGCAGAAGAAAAACTACTGCAAGGCTTTTCAAGTGAGGAACGGAAAATATTAAATCACTTGTTGACAAGAGTTGCCGACAATTTGAAGTAAACAGCGCCCGCTTATTTAAGCGGGTACGCTCTTGAGTAAAACGATAGTATGCTATCAGAACGGAGACTATGTATGGAAGAAAACAAATCATTAGAAGTTTTTGAAAACGCACCTGTGCGGAAAGCAGTTTTACAAAATGCACTGCCGGCAATGGCAGCGATGTTGATGGTGCTGGTCTACAACCTTGCAGACACATTCTTCATTGGTCAGACCCATGACGATTTGCAGGTGGCGGCGGTTTCACTGGCAACCCCTGTATTCCTGCTCTTTATGGCAGTTGGTACGATTTTCGGTATTGGCGGAACCTCTGTAATTTCCCGTGCTATGGGCGAGAGACGGAGAGAATACGCAAAGAAAGTCTGCTCTTTCTGTATGTGGAGTTGTGTTGGCGTTGGTATTGTCATGTCGGCTCTGTTTTTGATTTTCATGGAGCAAATCCTTACCTTGGTTGGCGCAAGCACAGATACTTGGGAATATGCAAAAATATATCTTACCATTGTCAGTTTTGCAGGCCCGTTTGTCTTAATTTCAAACTGCTACTCGAATGTTATCCGAGCAGAGGGACAATCTGGAAAGGCAATGATGGGACAGCTTATTGGTAATTTGCTGAATGTTGTCCTTGACCCACTTATGATTTTAGTATTCCAGTGGAATATAGCAGGTGCAGCGATCGCCACCGTAATCGGTAATATAGCAGGTGCAGCATATTATATTTTCTATTTTCTTAGAGGGAACTCCTCACTTAGTATCAGCTTAAAAGAGTTTTCTGTAAAAGACAAAATCGCGTCCGGCGTTTTAACGATTGGTGTTCCCGCTGCTCTCGGTTCACTCTTGATGAGCGTATCGAATATCATTATGAACGCTCAAATGACAAAGTACGGAGATATGGCGGTTGCGGCGGTCGGCGTAGCAATGAAAGTTACCATGATGACGGGAATGGTCTGCATTGGTTTGGGACAAGGTGTGCAGCCGTTGCTTGGCTATTGCGTAGGTGCAAAAAAGTGGGACAGATATAAGAGTGTATTGCGCTTTTCCCTCATATTTGCATTTGCATTGAGTACAGCACTTACGATAATATGCTATATTTTCACAAACCAGATTGTCAGTGTGTTTTTAACGGATGCCGCAGCATTTGATTACGGTGTGGCATTCTCTCGCATTTTGCTTTGCACCAGTTTACTGTTCGGCGTATTCTATGTAATCACAAATGCACTACAGGCTTGTGGTGCAGCAACGGAGTCCCTTATAGTAAATATCTCCAGACAAGGGATTATCTATATTCCAGCGATGTTCTTGCTGGGGGCACTCTTTCACGAAGCAGGGCTTATTTGGGCGCAGCCAGTGGCAGATGTTCTATCTCTACTATTAGCGATTATTCTTTATAGAAAAAAGTCAAAAACATTGAGGTAAAAGTAGCAAACCCAGCCGAGCCTGTCAACGGTCAAAATGAACGGCGCAAATGCGCCGCCGTTGACAGCCCCACCCGTCTTTGCTGTTCGGTAATCAAGAAGGCGACAGCAATCAACGCTTATGTGCTATACTAAATTCACACTTTTACAATTCACACTTTTTAGATGTTCAAGAGGGAGTCGGAACAAAAATTCACACTCGATTCACACTCCTGACCCACATTTTGCGTAAAAATGAAGTGAAAAGAACGCCGGAAAATCCGGCGCCCCATAGCATTTCTTATTGAAATTTCAACCTTAGATCCCCGCAGGGGGTTATTCAGATCCCCGCAGGGAACCCTTAACCGAAGTACCGCTCAAGCAAGCCTTTCAGCGCCTTGCCGTGTCTTGCCTCGTCCCGAGCCATTTCGTGAACGGTGTCGTGGATGGCGTCAAGATTATTCATCTTTGCAACCT
>CAVKSD010000038.1:0-16363 GCA_963658905.1 Bacteroidaceae bacterium | reverse complement strand
AATCTTGTTTCCTAGCGGTGAACGAAAAATCCTGCGTCTAAGTGTAGATGCAGAATAAAATCGCCCGTGGCATTGCTCGCTGCGGCGCAAAACAAACAACAGGGCGGCTCGAAAGAGCCGCTTTGTGTTGCAGTGACGGTGATAGCCAAAGCAAACAGTCGCTATCACAGGAAAGAACGTAAGGCAAGTGATACCCTCGCCCTCTACGCACCGTCGATTGCACTTGCAACGACAAGGCGATATAATTGTATCATAGATTCAAAAAAGCCGTGGGAGGCGAGGGGGCTAACTCCGAACTTGTAGATATAGACAGCGGCAAGCGGTGATTGGAGGAAGAAAGCATGGACTACGAAAAAATCGGGAAAGTAATATATGAACTGCGGGCAGAACGCAATCTTACACAGAAACAGCTGGCAGAGGAATTGAACATAAGCGACAAGACCGTCTCAAAGTGGGAGCGCGGCGCAGGCTGTCCGGACATAAACCTGATGAAAGAACTTGCAAGGTTTTTTTGCGTCGATATGGAAAAAGTGCTGGGTGGAAGCCTCGCAGAAAATGATTTTGTATCCGGAAACATGAAAAAGAGCAAATTTTATGTGTGCCCGATTTGCGGGAATGTGACGGTATGTACGGGAAATGCCAACATTACCTGTTGCGGCAGAAAACTTGAAGCGATGGAGCCACGCAAAATAAACGGAGAAACCGCAAGCGAAGACGAAAAAAATGCGGCGTCCCTTTGCGTGGAAATCGTGGAGGACGATTGGTATATTACAAGCCAACATCCCATGAAAAAGGATGACTATATCTCTTTCGTTGCATTTCTAACCGGAGATCAGCTCCATATGTACAAGACATATCCTGAATGGGATCTTCAAATCAGGATTCCAAGGCGCGGGCATGGAATGTTAGTGTGGTACAGCACCCGGCGAGGACTGTTTTATCAGCTTATATAAAACTTCGCCGGAAGCGTTGCAACCGAGATATTCAGAGATAAACGGAGAGCTTAGACTCTCTGTTTTTGTTTCAAAAGCCGGCGCAAGGCTTGCAGATGCGTGCAATGCATGATAGAATATGATGTTAAATAATTGCGAAAGAAAAGGAAAAACCATGAGAATTAACAAATATATCGCCCAGGCAGGATTTTGCAGCCGCAGAAAGGCTGACGAGCTGATTGCCAACGGAAATGTAAAGATAAACGGAGCTGTCCTTCGGGAACCGGGCTACGATGTGGCAGAGGGTGACCGAGTGGAGGTAAACGGCAGGGAGCTTAGCGCAAAGCAAAAACATGAATATGTACTTATCAATAAGCCTCTTGGCATGGTAACCACCGTTTCCGACGACAAGGACAGGCTTACGGTAATGGACGTTGTGGCGGACATCGACGCAAGGCTTTTCCCGATGGGAAGGCTTGACTATAACACAAGCGGCGCCCTTATAATGACCAACGACGGGGAACTTGCCTACAAGCTTACCCACCCGAAACACGAGATTTATAAGACCTATCGCGCACGGGTTGCGGGGGTTTTATCCAACGAGAAAGCGGCGAGGCTCCGAAAAGGCGTTGACATCGGCGGCTTTGTGACTTCACCGGCAAAAGTAAGCATTATCAAGGGTAGCGCCCATTCCACCATCGTGGAAATTGCCATTCGCGAAGGAAAGAACAGACAGGTGAGAAAAATGTTTGCCGCAGTGGGAAATACTGTACAGGAGCTTGAGCGCATCGCAATCGGGGACATCCGCCTCGGCCACCTGAAAAGCGGTCACTATCGCAAGCTTACTCGCGAGGAAATCGAGTACCTGAAAAACTGCTAAAATGAGGGAGATATGAACGCAATTTCAGATAAAAAATATTTGCTGTGCGAGCAGAACTGGGTTTACTATACGCTTATGACTGTATCCGGATTTTGGGGCGCATTCACGTACCTGCTCAGGGGAAATGTATTCTGCAACGCACAGACGGGGAACGTGGTTCTGATGGGACTTGCTCTCGGCTCGGGAAATATTGGGGAAGCGATATATTATCTCGTGCCGATTTTTGCATATCTTGCAGGCTCCTTTATTTCCGAAATTCTGCCGAATCCCATCAAGCGTTCGATAAAGATCCGCTGGGACACGCTGCTTATCGGAATAGAAATCATTGTGGTAATCTTCATCGGATTTGTGCCGGAGTCGGCTCCCGTGCAGATCTCACAGGTGGCGATCAATTTCATCGCCTCGATGCAATATAACACATTCCGCCAGGCGCAGGGGACGCCCATGGCAACTACCTTTGCGACAAACCACATTCGCCAAATCGGTATAGGCCTCGCAAAGGAATTTCACCACAGAAACAGTGATGACAAGAGTCACAGACCGAAGCTCGCCAAGCATACTATCATGCTTCTGTATTTTCTGCTGGGTGCGGTAATCGGCACGGTGTTCTGCAATATGATAAAGGGCCGTGCAATGTGGATAACCGCAGCTCCGTTGCTGTTACTTTTCTGCCTGATGATGCGCGACGACAAGAAAAACGGCAAGGAACACCTGGAGCAAAAGCCCCTGGGCCACTGATGGATATAACGCCTGAAACAGTTTGAATTTCAACCTGTTCAGGCGTTTTGCCAATGTTTCTTGCCTATGACTTCAACTCGACCTTTGAGCATGAAAAAAGAGCTTGCCTAAGCAAACCCTTCTTTCATAAAAGATGTATTAGTAATTATCGTGTTTTCTGATTTAGTCATAATTTCCGACCTTTTGAGAAGGAAATTATATCGAATCTTACTACTTACGCTTCATTTCCTTTGGAGTTACGCAAGTTCCGGAAGCTCTTGCAACTACGATTGGTTCTTCAAGGAAGTCAGCCGCGGAAGCGTTGATGTCTTTTCTGGAAACGATAACTTTTCTTGCTTCGAAAGTCATATGTCTTGAAGTGTTACCGATCTTGTCGATTTCGCCGTATGCTTCGATGTAGTCGCCTGCATAAGTAGGAGCAAGGAACTCTACGTTGTCATATGCGCAGAAAAGACCTTCGTCTCCGTCCAATTTGATAAGAAGTTCGGTAGCAACATCACCGAATAAGTGAACCATGTGCGCTCCGTCAACCAGTTCTCCGCCGTAGTGTGCGTCTTTTGCAGACATTCTAAGTCTTAAAGTTGAAGTGATTTTTTCCATTGTTTTTCTCCTTTTTCACATCAATATTAGAAAAGTTATTTTGAATAACTCAAAACTCACGCAAATATATCTTGCAAAATGTGTGCCAATGGTTTATCATTGAAAATAGATAGAAAACGAACCGATTTGTGTTCACTAAAAAGGAGCGAACCATAAATGACCAGTACATACGGAACAAAACGAGTCTTGGAACCGCAGTGTGTTTTACCTACTTCTGCATGGAAACTTGACAACAGCCGCGACATATATCCGGATGAGATGCGAGTATCTATAAAAAGAATACACCTGGAGGGAACAAGTTTCAAGCAAATTTGTACGGAAACCAACAATAACGAGCAAAAGATACGCCAAAAAATCATAGATATAACCATCAGACGCGGAAAACTACACAACCCCGTAACGGACACGGGAGGACTGGTGTGCGGCACCGTTGAAGAAATCGGAGCCGAGTACGAAAATCCCGCAGGGCTGAAACCCGGAGATACTGTAATTTGCAACGCTTCTCTGGCTTCGATGCCAATCTATATCGAAAACATAGGAGAGATAGACAGCACCTTCAATCAGATGGAGACAAAGGGCTATGTAATCGCACATGACAGGATACAGGTGGTAAAAGTCGATGAAAATGCGCCGACAAATCTGCTTCTTTTTGCCCTTGACCAGTCGGGAACTCTGCTGCGGCTGGATCGCCTCGCCGAGGGAAAAAGCAGATTCTTGATCGTTGGAAATAATATGATAACGAACCTGCTTTTCGGATATGCCATAAGACGAAAAATCGGCGAAAGGGGAGAAATTGTCTGCATCTTGGATAAGAAAACGGGCATATCCCTGTCCGGCGGCGGCATAGACAGCCTGCTTTCAAAAGTTTTCAATCAGATACATTTTCTCGACATATTAAAACCTGTGGAAGCATTGAAAGAACTGAATGCAGGGGAACTTTTCGACCTCTCGGTAAACTGCGCGGAAATACCCGGAGCGGAAACCATAAACGTGCTGGCAACGCGGCCCCAGGGGACGGTTTTGTTTGCAAATCTTATAAACAACCTGAACATAGCCCTTTACATCACCGAGTCGATTTCCAAAGACCTTGATATCAGAAGCGCCGAGGGCTTTATCGCAGACTACGACAAATTCGATATGGAATTAGTTTCGGAAGTTGCGCCGTACTTTGAAAATGCTGCGATCGAGGTTCCGGAGGAGCCGAAAGAACAGGGGTGGGAAATGAGTCCTTATTCGCGCTCTCTGGTTGAAAAAAGCCTGTCCGACGATTTTGTATTTAAATCGAGAGCGATGCAGATGGTCATGGAAGAAATCATGAAAGTCTCCAAATACGACTGCAACGTCATAATTTTCGGTTCCACCGGCGTAGGTAAGGAAAAGGTGGCAAACCTCATACAAAAAAACAGCGACAGAAAGCTTCAGCCTTTCGTAAAAATAAACTGCGGCGCAATCTCTCCGAATCTTATAGAATCAGAGTTTTTCGGCTATGAAAAGGGCGCTTTCACCGGGGCGAACACCACGGGGAAAAAGGGCTATTTTGAAACCGCAAACAACGGGGTGATGTTCCTTGACGAGATAGGCGAGCTGCCCCTGGAAATGCAGGCGAAGCTGCTGAGAGTTATTCAGGACGGGGAGTTTTATCGGGTAGGAGGAACCACGCCGATAAAGACCAATGTGAGGATCATTTCGGCAACCAACCGAGATCTCGAAAAGTTTGTTGAAGAGGGACTTTTCAGGCGAGATCTGTATTACAGACTCAACGTTGTACCCATTCATATTCCGGATCTTTCAGAGAGGGCGGACGACATCCCCGTGCTTGTGAAACTCTTTCTTGCCAAGTACGGAAAGAAATTCGGCGTAAAGCGGGGGATCGCAGCGGGGGCAATGGATTATCTCACCAAAATGTCATGGCCCGGAAACGTGCGGGAACTGGAAAATACGGTGCAGAGACTCATCATATCGGCGCAGGGAGAGGATATAACCCTGATGGACGTTATGCGGGACAGCCACGGGGAACTCTTCGAGGGCGGAAACTACGGCAGAGATGAGCAAGAGGACAGCGAGCGTGAGGCGGAAATCGACTTGCAGACGGCGGTGGAAGAATACGAAAAGGGACTTATAAAATATGCCTGCGAGAAATACGGTTCCACCCGGAAAGCCGCAAAAGCGGTGGGAATCAGCCAGACCCAGCTTGTCAGAAAGAAGAAAAAATACAACTTGTAGAATTACATAGAAAATACACAGAAAAAGCGCGAACCGAAATATGTTCGCACTTTTTGCTTATGAAAACAAATCGGTTCACTTACGGAGCAGCAAGGGCGTTTTTTCAACGATTCGGTATTGGCATAGATTTTGCTAAATATTTATCGTGAATAGGAATGTCAAATATACGCCCCCGTTTTTTGTGAGATGGCCATAAACGAAAAATGCAGGAAAGCGTTAAAAATAAAGCAAAAAGAGAAAAGGAACTAGAATAATATGGAATTTAAAAAAGGGGATATTTACGGAACCCACCGTGTAATCAGCCCAAAGGGCGTGTTGCCGCAACCGGCAGATGTTGTGGACAACACAATGGAAATTTACAATAACGAAGTATTAATCGACGTACATACTTTAAACATTGACTCCGCATCTTTTACTGAAATTTCAAGAAGAGCAGAGGGAGACGTTGATAAAATCAAGGAAATCATCCTTGACATCGTAGAAAAAACAGGAAAACACAAGAACCCGTGGACAGGCTCCGGCGGAATGCTTATCGGCAGAGTCGCTCAGGTTGGCCCTGACTACGTGGGAGAATTGAAGGTAGGCGACAAGATCGCCACAATGGTTTCCCTTTCGCTGACACCGCTCAAAATCGACGAAATCATCGAAATCAGACCGGAAATCGACCAGGTTGACATCAAGGGACAGGCAATTCTTTTCCAGTCCGGCATTTACGCAAAGCTTCCGAAAGACATTCCGCAGACTCTGGCTCTGTCGGTGCTTGACGTAGCAGGGGCTCCTGCACAGACCGCAAAGATCTGCAAGCCGGGAGACACGGTAGTAGTTATGGGTGGCGGCGGAAAGTCCGGAATCCTTTGCTGCTGGCAGGCAAGAAAACAGGTCGGCATCAACGGTACGGTTATCTGCGTAGATGGATTCAAGAAGTCCATCAACAGAGCCATGTCCGTAAACTGCGCAGACGAATATCTGGTAGTTAATGCAACGGACGCAGTAGCAATGTATGAGGAAATCAAGGACGCAACCGAGGGCAAGATGGCTGACGTTGTAATCAACGTAGTAAACATCCCAAATACCGAAATGTCCTCTGTTATCGCTTGCAAAGACGACGGACTGGTTTACTTCTTCTCCATGGCAACCAGCTTCACAAAGGCAGCTCTTGGGGCAGAGGGTATCGGCAAAGACGTTACAATGATGGTGGGCAATGGCTACACCAAGGGCCACTCGGAGGTTGCTCTGCAGATCCTCAGAGAAGACGAAAGAATCAGAAACCTCTTCGCACAGCTTTATGCATAAGCGTATAAGGACAGATAAAAAAATAAAACTTCGGCAAAATCCATTTTACCTATGGTAAAACGGGCGGAGATGTTATATAATTAACATAGTAAGTTGTGCCCTGCGTAGTGATTGCGTAAGTTACCGCTAAACAGGCGCATAAAAAATAAAACTAATATTTTTTCTAGGAGGAAAATAAAATGAAAAAAGGATGCCCTTACGGTACACACCGTGTAATCTCTCCAAAGGGAGTATTACCACAACCAGCAGATGTTATTGATAACACAATGGAAATCTACGATAACGAAGTTTTAATCGATGTTAAGACTTTAAACATCGACTCCGCTTCTTTCACCGAAATCGTAAGAAGAGTTTTGGACAAGAAGCCTGCAGAAGTTACAACTAAGGAAGAAATGGACAAGATCGGCGCAAAGATGATGGAAATCGTTGAACATGCCGGCAAGCACAAAAATCCGTGGACAGGTTCCGGCGGAATGCTTCTGGGAACAGTTGAACAGATCGGCGAAAACTATGTTGGCGACCTCAAGGTTGGCGACAAGATCGCTACACTGGTATCCCTTTCCCTGACTCCGCTGAGAATCGACGAAATCATCGAAATGAGACCTGCTATCGACCAGGTTGACATCAAGGGTAAGGCTATCTTATTCCAGTCCGGTATCTACGGAATCATTCCTGACGATATGCCAGAAAAGACTGCTCTGTCCGCATTAGACGTTGCAGGCGCTCCTGCTCAGACTGCTAAGTTAGTACAGTCCGGTCAGAAAGTCCTCATCATCGGCGGCGGCGGAAAATCCGGTCTTCTTTGCCTCCACGAAGCTAAGAAGAGAGCCGGCGTAACAGGTCTTGTTGTTTGCGCAGCAGGTTCCCAGAAGTCAGAAGACAGAGCAAGAGCACTTAACCTTGCTGATGAATACTTCCACATGGACGCTACAGACGCTGTTGGATTCTACAACAAGTCCATGGAACTGACAAACGGCGAATTGTTCGACGTAGTTATCAACTGCGTATCCATTGAAAACACAGAAATGGCTTCCATCCTGTCCTGCAAGGACGACGGAGTTGTTTACTTCTTCTCCATGGCTACTTCCTTCACAAAGGCAGCTCTGGGCGCAGAAGGCGTTGGCAAAGACGTTACAATGATCATCGGTAACGGCTACACCAAGGGTCACGCTGCAATCACTCTCCAGTGCCTGAGAGAGAACCCTGGTCTTAAGGCTTTGTTCGAAGAAATGTACGCATAATTTTCGGAATATAAATAGCTGAAGATACTTATTATACTAGTTAAGGAATCCCGCAGGACTCCCTGCGGGGTTCCGTCAAAATGTTTATTGAATTTTAAAGGAGATTAAAAGATGGCTGTTAGAAATTGGAAAGACATTCCTCTTTTTAAGGATGTTACAGACGAACAGTGGAACGACTGGCATTGGCAGGTTGAACACAGACTTTCAACAGTAGAAGACATTGCAAAGGTTGTTAATTTGACAGAACAGGAAAAGGCTGACATCGAAAAGGTTATGGGCGGCTTCAGAGTAGGAATCACTCCTTATTACGCTTCCCTTATGGATCCAGACGATCCTAGATGCCCGATCAGAATGCAGGCAGTTCCTACATTGGCAGAAATGCACAGATCCGAAGCAGACGACATGGATCCGCTTCACGAAGATGCTGACTCCCCGGCTCCTGGCCTGACTCACAGATATCCGGACAGAGTTCTCTTCCTCATCACTGACCAATGCTCCATGTATTGCAGACACTGCACCAGAAGAAGACTCGCAGGAGAAACTGACGGCGCAAGATCAAGAGAAGACATCGACGCTTGTATCGAATATATCAGAAAGACTCCGCAGGTTAGAGACGTACTTCTTTCCGGCGGCGACGCTCTTTGCGTAGAAGACGACACTTTGGAATATATCATCAGCGAACTCAGAAAGATTCCTCACGTAGAAATCGTAAGACTTGGTTCCAGAACTCCGGTTGTAATGCCTATGAGAATCACTGACAACCTCGTTAACATGCTGAAGAAGTATCATCCAATCTGGCTCAATACTCACTTCAACCATCCAAAGGAAATGACTCCGACGGCTATGGAAGCACTCAGAAAGCTTGCTGACGCAGGTATTCCTCTTGGCAACCAGTCCGTACTTCTTCGTGGGGTAAACGACTGCAAGCATATCATGAGAGATCTTATGCATCAGCTTGTAAAGAACAGAGTAAGACCTTACTACATCTACATCTGCGACCTTTCAATGGGCATCGAACACTTCAGAACTCCGGTTTCCAAGGGTATCGAAATCATGGAAGGACTCAGAGGACACACCTCCGGATATGCAGTTCCTACATTCGTAGTTGACGCTCCTGGCGGTGGCGGAAAAACTCCGGTAATGCCTCAGTACGTAATTTCCCAGACTCCGCACAAGGTAATCCTGAGAAACTACGAGGGTATCATTACTACATACACAGAACCGAGCCTTCCGGATCTTCCTTGTCAGTGCGACTTCTGCACGGGCAAGAGAACTTACAAGTATCAGGGCGTATCCGCTCTGGGCGAAGGTCCTGAAATCAAGACTATCGAGCCTGCACATCTTGCAAGACACGAAAGAAACCAGCACTAATTTCGGATGCCGAAAAGTGCGGCGAATAATTAAAATTCAACCTATAGGGGACCACACGGCCCCCTATAGGCATGATAAAGGATATTGCGAATGGGTATATTGTACGACTTATCAACAAAATACAAGACGATTTCCATCGTGGGGATGGCAAAAAACGCCGGAAAAACCACAGCTCTCAACTACCTTATAGAAGAAGCAATCGATGAGGGAATCGTTCTTGGAATCACTTCGACGGGCAGAGACGGAGAAACACAGGATTTGGTAACGGGAACCGAAAAGCCGAGAGTATACCTTGAAGAAGGAATGCTTGCCGCAGTGCCGTCGCTTCTGTACGAAATGGCGGATGCAGGACTTGAAGTGGTCAGAAAGACCAAATACTCCACGGCAATCGGCGAACTTCTCATTTGCAGAGTAAGAGAAGCCGGATATGTGCAGATTGCAGGGCCGGTTATAAACGCTGAGCAGAAGATGCTTTGCGAGGATATGCTAAAGCTCGGCTGCGAGCTTATCATGATTGACGGTGCAATCGACAGAAAAACCATCGCATCTCCGGACACATCGGATGCGATCATACTTTCCACAGGCGCAGTGCTTTCGCGAACCATGAGCAAGGTGGTTGACGAAACGGCGCACATCGTGAACCTCTACAGAACCCCGGAACTCGAAGAAGGAAGGGCAAGAGAGGCAATCGAAAAAAATAACTTTGACGATAAGATTATGCTTGTTGACGGTGACGGAACCGTTACGAAGCTCGACCTCGTTACGGGGCTTGGGGCGGCAAAGGACATCAACGGCGCCATCAACGAGAAAACTGAATATATATACATACCGGGAGCTTTCACAAACAGCGTGATTTCGGATATTAGCCTTGCGAACCTCAAAAAAGTAAGGTTCGTGCTGAAAGACCCGACGAAGATATTTGTGAATGCCATGGATTGGGGAATTTTCCGAAAAAAAGGATTTCGCCCATGCGTGCTGAAGAACATCGAGATTGCGGCGATTACCGTAAATCCGTGGGCGCCGGCGGGCTACACCTTTGACAACCGCCTGCTTCTTTCGGAGATGCAAAAGGCGATCCCGGACATTCCAATCATAGATGTGAGGATGTAAAGATGGTACAGGGAACTAACAGAAGACTTGCAAATGTCAAAACGAGAAAAGAAACGGGTCTTGAGTATGTCATGTACAGCCTCGACCTGAATACGCCTTTTGGCAAGAAACAGCTGAAAGAAATAAAGCCCTTCTATCCGGGAGAAGAACAGGAACTTAGGTCCGAGCTCGATCGGGTAGAAAGAATGATATATTTCGTCAGACAAAACAGGGTTTTGACGGACAAAATGCAGGAAGTTTTCATGGAAATGAAAGACCCTACTCTGACAGTTCAGCGAAGCGGAAGCGCCGCCCTTTCAACGGTGGAGCTTTTCGAGGTAAAATCCCTGCTTCTTCAGATGAGACAGCTGCGAAAGCTGACCATAGAGCATGAGGTCGGAGATTACAAGGGCGCTCACTGCATTTCAGAGTGCAAAGGGGGTAGCGAGGCTCCGGAGGACTTTTCTGTGGAGGCAGGGGAGAATGAGCCGGTAGTAAACACGGTGCCGGAGGAATATTTCCTTGAGGACACGGAGGATTTGCTGGATGAGCTTGACCCGACGGGGGACAGGCTGAATACATTTTACATATACAACGAGTTCAGCGAGCTTTTGACGGAGCTTCGGGCAAAGAAGCGGGAGTGCGAGGTTCAGATTCGAAAAGTCCAAAAGCAAAAGCGTGAGGAACTCAGAAAAGAGCAGGGCGTGCTTCTTACACCGAAGTTTGACATCGTGCTTGCGCGGTCAAATCCTGATTTTGAGCGGATTCAGGCTTTGCCGGAGCTGGAAGTGGTTGACCAGGACTACATGAGCGTTACGCTCCAGCTGAAACCTACCGAAGAAATTTATGAATTTGTAAACGAAATAGAAAAGATAAACGAAAAGATAGACGACGAAGAAGAAAGGGTGCGGGGCGAGCTTTCCAAAAAGATTGCGAAAAAGGCCGAGGTGCTTATGGAAAACTGCGAGAAAATCGGAGCCCTTGATCTTGCCCTTGCAAAGGCGATTTATTCGATCCGCCACGACATGACAAAGCCTGAAATTGCAGAGGAGCATATAATTTGCTTCGAGGACGCAAGAAACATCCAGGTGGAGGACATAATCAAGCAGAAAGGCAAGGAGTATTGCCCGATTTCACTGGAACTTAGGGACGGCGTGACCCTGATAACCGGTGCAAATATGGGAGGAAAGACGATTTCCCTCAAACTGGCGGGGCAAATCCCGATACTGGCGCAATATGGCTTCTTCGTTCCTGCAAAACACGCAAGAATCGGACTTTCAAATTATATGCAGATTTTGATAGGCGATTCACAGTCCGTTGAAAGAGGACTTTCAAGTTTCGGCTCCGAGATGGAAGAATTGAAAGAAATTTTGGATCACGGACAGGACAGAAGTCTGATTTTGATTGATGAAATAGCTTCGGGTACAAACCCGACGGAGGGAACGGCACTCACAAAGAGTCTTGTCGATTACCTCATCGAAAAACCGTATATTTCTCTGATTACGACGCATTTTGAGTCGGTGACCGAGCGGGAGGGAATCGTAAATATGCAGGTAAGAGGTCTTACCGATTGCAATTTCGAACTTCTGGAACGCGAAATTCGCTACGCAAACCGCCGTGACAGGATAAATATAATTTCCAAGCATATGGACTATCGTCTGTATCGCGTGGATAACAATACACAAGTTCCAAAGGAAGCACTCAGCATAGCCGCCATGTTGGGAATCGACAGGGAGATTATCGAGGGTGCGAAAAAATATATGTGATAAGGAGAAAAAGGATGAAAAGCAAACTGAACATTGACCCAAAAGTTGTTGACAGCGCTCGCCAGCACGCCGCGAACATCGCGCACGATATGCAGGAATTCATCGACCGCCACACAACTGTGTCAACCGAAAGAACAATCGTTAGACTTTTAGGCATCGACGGCGTTGACGAGCTTGAAACACCGCTTCCTAACGTGGTTGTAGACCATATCAAAGAGGCAGGTGCGCTGCCTACGGGAGCCGCTTACTGGATCGGCAACGCAATCGTACAGACAGGCAAAGAGCCGCAGGAAATCGCAGAGGAGATCGCAGCAGGAAAGCTGGAAATCACCAAGCTTCCGACCTGCTCCCAGGAAGAAGCCGCAGAAGCTCTCAAGCCTGCTATCAAAAAGACCTTTGAGAAAATAGATATGCAGAAGGCAAAACGTGCCGAATATCTTGAAAGAATCGGCGAAGGTCCGGAGCCTTACCTTTATGTAATCGTAGCGACCGGTAACATTTACGAAGACGTTATTCAGGCTCAGGCTGCCGCAAGACAGGGTGCAGACATCATCGCGGTTATCAGAACCACCGCTCAGTCCCTCCTTGACTATGTACCTTACGGCCCTACAACAGAGGGGTTCGGCGGAACATACGCAACTCAGGAAAACTTCAGAATCATGAGAAAAGCTCTGGACGAAGTTGGCGAAGAAGTTGGAAGATACATCAGACTTTGCAACTACTCCTCCGGCATGTGTATGCCTGAGATTGCAGCCATGGGCGCACTGGAAAGACTGGACGTAATGCTTAACGATGCAATCTACGGCATCCTTTTCCGTGACATCAACATGCAGAGAACTTTGGTTGACCAGTTCATGTCCAGAGTAATCATCGGATATTGCGGAATCATCTTTAACTCCGGCGAAGACAACTACCTCACAACAGACGATGCAATCGAGTCCGCTCACACGGTAACAGCTTCCCAGTTCATCAACGAACAGTTCGCGGTACTCGCAAACATTCCGGAAAACCAGATGGGTCTTGGACACGCTTTCGAAATGGACCCGAATACAGAAGACGGGTTCCTTCTTGAATTATCACAGGCGATCATGGCAAGAGAAATCTTCCCGAATGCAAGACTCAAATACATGCCGCCTACAAAATTCATGACAGGTAACATTTTCAGAGGACACATCCAGGACGCTCTTTTCAACCTAGTTGCAATCTGGTCGGGTCAGTCCCTGCAGCTGCTTGGCATGCTTACGGAAGCTATCCACACACCGCATATGCAGGACAGATATCTTTCCATCGAAAATGCAAAGTACATCTTCAACAACTGCAAGCACATCGGTGACGAAGTTGAATTTAAGAAAGACGGTATCATCCAGAAGCGTGCACAGGAAGTTTTAGGCAAAGCTGACGCTCTCCTTGCAGAAGTTGAAAAAGACGGACTTTTCAAGACAATCGAACAGGGCAAGTTCGGCGGCGTAAAGCGTCCGTTCGACGGCGGCCACGGTCTTGAGGGCGTTTGCACAAAGGGTGAAAACTACTTCAATCCGTTTATCGCACTGTTTATGGATCACGAATAAGGAGGTAGGAAACAATGGCAGATAATAAGACAGCAACAACTCAGGTTGATTTAACTTGTGTCAAGCCTTATGGCGACGCATTAAACGACGGTAAAGTCGAAATGGCATTCACGCTTCCGGTTCCTTATGGTGAAGAAGCAGAAGAATGCGCAAAGCAGTATGCAAAGAAAATGGGTTTTGAAGAACCTAACGTAACATATTATTGCGAGCTTACTCCGGGATATACTTTCTTCGTAGTTTACGGTTCGGCTCAGGCAACCATCGACTTCACGGCGATCAAGGTTCCAAAGGTAGAAGGTACCGTTATGGACCGTGTCGAATGCGGCGAATGGATCGGCGAACATATCGGCAGAGACATCGTTGTAGTAGGTGCTTCCATCGAATCCGACGCTCATACCGTAGGTATAGACGCAATCATTCAGATGAAGGGATTCCACGGACATTTCGGTCTTGAAAGATTCAAACACGTTGTTCCGTACAACATGGGTTCCCAGGTTCCTTGCGAAGCTTTGATCGCAAAGGCAAAGGAAGTAAATGCGGACGCGATTCTGGTATCTCAGACGGTAACTCAGAAAGATATTCACATCAAGCAACTCACTCAGATGGAAGAACTCATGGAAGCAGAGGGCCTTCGTGACAAGGTAATTCTTACTTGCGGCGGTCCGAGAATCTCCCACGAGCTTGCTCAGGAATTAGGTTACGATGCAGGCTTCGGCCCTGGAAAATACGCGGAACACGTAATGAGCTATATCATGCAGGAAGTTGAAAAGCGCGGCTGGCAGAACAAGCCGAACATTGCTGACAGATAAGAGCTGTCAAATGAAATAAAAATTACCCTTGCCCGACTGAGATATGTCGGGCAGGTGAATTTAAGCTATACATCTTCACTTGACAAAAGCCTGCGGCGGGAGTAATGTATAAGAGATGTATATTGTAATACTAAACAGGAAGGTGAAAACATGGTTAACAAAATTAAGACTGCGCAAGAAGCAGTAGCCGGCGTTAAAGACGGCATGACTATCATGGTCGGCGGATTCCTTGCAACAGGTTCCCCTGAAATCTTGATGGATGCATTGGTAGAAAAAGGCGTAAAACATCTCACCGTTATCGGCAACGACGGCGGTCTTGATGCAGGACAGCCTGCCGGCGAATTTGCAGCAAAGACTGCAAGAGGCATTGGCAAATTACTCGAACACCACATGGTAGATCACATTATCGCATCTCACCTGGGTGTTAACCCAAAATTGAACGAACAGTTCGCAGAGGGGACTCTCAAATACACATTGGTTCCGCAGGGAACATTGGCTGAAAAGATCAGAGCTGCGGCTTACGGTCTTGGCGGCGTACTTACTCCTACCGGTGTCGGAACACCTATGGAAACTGAGCTTGATGAACTCGGAAGAGAAAAGAAAGTCGTAGAAATTAACGGCAAGAAATACTTGTTCGAATTGCCGCTTTTCGCTGACTATTCGTTCATCAGACCATCCGTTGCCGACAAATTCGGTAACTACTACTGCTCAAAAGCAACCAAGAACTTCAACTATGTAATGGCAGGCGCTTCGACTCACACGATTATCGCTCCTGAAAAGCTGGTTGAAATCGGTGAAATCGACCCTGACTACTTCGCAGTTGCAGGCGTGCTGGTAGATACTATTGTGGAAGGAGAAAAGAAATGGCAGATTTAAAAGTAAGAATCGCGAAAAGATGCGCGAAAGAATTTCAGGACGGAGATTTCATTAACCTTGGAATCGGTCTTCCTACTATGGTTGCTGACTTCCTTCCGGCGGACATTCAGGTTACTTGCCACTCCGAAAACGGATTCGCAGGAATCGACGCAGTTGCGGACGCTTCCAACCTTGACGTTGATATCATCAACTCCGGCGGAACTTATGTAACAGCAGTTCCAAGAGTAAAATATTTCGATACAGCAGAGTCTTTCGGTCTTGTAAGAGGCGGTCACGTAAAGGCTACCGTTCTCGGCGCTATGGAAGTTGCCGAAAACGGAGACCTTGCTAACTGGATCGTACCGGGCAAGAAAGTTGCAGGTATGGGCGGCGCTATGGACCTTTGTGCAGGATGCCCTCAGGTTATCATCACCATGCTCCACACCCAGAAGGGTAACCACAAGATCCTCAAGAAATGCACACTTCCGCTTACAGCAGAAAAATGCGTAACAAAGATCATCACCGAAATGGCTGTTATGGAAGTCAGAGAGAACGGCATCTGGGTAACAGAGCTTCACCCTGACTACACTTGGGATGAGCTTCAGGCTGCGACAGGATGCGAGCTGCATAAGGATCCAAACCTCAAAGCTATGGAAGAAGAGTAGCGAATCTTCGATTTCTATGCCGCATGCGCGGCTGGCGGCGTTGCCGCAAGGAGGATTCGATATAATTTCCTCGGCTATGCTCGGAAATTATAGAAACTTGCCTTTTTCGCCCACCGCGTTGTCGGCTGCGATTTCTCAATACTCGCGTACGCCAAGTACGCTCCGTGCTTCGAAATCTTGCTTCCTAACGGTGAACGAAAAATCCTGCGTTTCAAAAACAATAAAGCGGCTCGAAAGAGCCGCTTTTGTCTATAATTTTTCGATTTCCTCGGCTGGGCACACTAAAGCTTTGCAACCTCAGCCTCGCTGAGCCCTGTTGCCTTGACGATTTCC
>CAVKSD010000037.1:14382-17009 GCA_963658905.1 Bacteroidaceae bacterium | reverse complement strand
GTTGCAGTAATCTTGCCGTGGTGTCCCTCGGCGATGCTGCGGGCAATGGAAAGTCCGATCCCGAAGCCGTTTCCCTCTCTGGATTCGTCGGAACGATAAAAGCGGTCAAAGAGCTTGTCCAGCTTGTCTGTATCGAGATTTTCGCAGCTGTTTTGAGTTCTTATGCATATTCCTTTCGCAAAAATGCCGGACTTTTTCAGGCTAAAAGAGATTTCGCTTCCTTCCGCTGCATATTTGATTGCATTGTCCAGAAGTATTGAAATCAGCTGGCGAATAGCATATTCATCGCCTCGATAAGAAATTTCATCGTCTATGTCAAGGGTGAGGGAAAGCCCCTTGGACTCGGCAAAATCCACGAAAGATTCCGCAGTTTCCCGAATGGCAGTTCCCGCGGCAAAGTCCGCAAATTTTAGCGGAGATTCTTCTTCGTCCATCCTTGCGAGGGTGACAAGAGAATTGACCAGAGCCTTGAGCTTTTCGGTCTGAGACATTGCCTTATCGATCCACTTTTGCTTTCCAACTTCCATTTCCAAAACCGTAAGACTCGTTGCAATTACAGTAATCGGCGTCTTCAGCTCGTGGCTTGCGTCGGTGATGAACTGCTTCTGCCGCTGAGCGTTTTTTAGCATAGGCGCAATGGCTCTTTTCGAGGAAAGCAGCACAATCACATAAACCAGCCCGATGCAGACGCAGGTGATTGCAAAGGAGAGAATCGCCAGAGTGTAGACCGCCCGACGCTCCTGATAACAATCCAGAAAGATCGCCATTTGACGATCCTTGCCCGCCTTTAGAATTTTGTATTGATAGCCGTTATAATATCCGGTTCCTTCGCCCTGGGAGAGAGCGAATTCAAGATATTCAGGAACATCATCCTCGGTTATCGAGGCTATATTGTCAAGACCGGCATCTGAGAGAACGCCATCGCCAGTATAGCGCAGGACAAAATATCTTGTGGAATATGGCGTTTCTTCGGTGAAGGGTCCTGTGTGCTTTTTTGGTTCATTGTGGGTGCCACCAACCTGGGACTTATCCTTTTGAGCGCTGCTGCCTTGGGAAGAAGTGTCCTGCGAACTACCACTTTTGGAGGTATCTGCTTGCGAGCCGCTTTTTTCAGCTGCTTCAGCATTTTCGGATTTTTCAGCATTTTCGGATTTCTCAGAGTTTTCCGGCAGGGCGGGAGGCTGGTTACCCTCGGCATTTTCCGGCTTCTTTTCTGAAGGCTCATTTTTCGATGTATCCGCGGCGTTTTGCGAATCTGCGCTGCCTTGCGAATCCTCGGCACTTTGCGAATCCGAGCCGGCCTGCGAATCTGCAGCGGCTTGCGAATCTTCGGCGCTTTGGGAATCCGTCTCGGTATGCGTCGGAATCGTGCCGCGATTGTCCGCGATCATATCCAAAGTTCGGTTAAGGTCTGCGCAGGTGGAAATATAGTTTGCGGCGTTGACGCTGATGCAAAGCACCAGCATTACCGCAGTTACAGCAAGCATCGTAATGCGGATAAATTTTTTCTGCAAAAGCTTCATCATGGGCGAACCTCCAGGGTGTAACCAAGACCTCGGTTTGCATAGATAGAGGCCGCCGAACCGAGGGATTTCAGCTTTTTCCTGAGATTAGAAATATGAACCCAGACAACATTTATTTCTGCGTCGCTGTCCCAGCCCCACACTCTTTCCATTATTTTCTCGGCAGAAAATACGACTTTCGGAGAGCGCATAAAAAGCTCCATCACCTGAAATTCCCGCCCGCTGAGCCGCGCCTCATTTTTGCCGCAGCAAAGTATGCCGCTGTTACAATCGAGGGAAATGTCTTCATATACCAAAACCGCCGGTTTGTAGCTGTCAAATCTTCGCATCATGGCGCGAACCCTCGAAAGCAGCTCGTCCGGCGCGAAAGGCTTCGGCAGATAATCATCCGCCCCTGCGTCGAATCCGGTGATCCGATCGTCCTTTTCTCCCTTTGCCGTCAGCATCATAATCGGGGTTTTCAGTCCCTCTGCTCGAAGCTGCCGCAGCACTTCTATTCCGTTTCGCTTTGGCATCATCACATCCAGAATTATTGCATCGTAGTCGCCGGATGCCGCATAATCGTAGGCGTCCTGCCCGTTAAACACGGTATCTACGGAAAACTGATTTTTCTCGAAAAAAACCTCCAAAGCTTCGGCTAAATCTTTTTCGTCCTCTGCAATAAGTAAACGCATTCTCGTAATTTCCTTTCCTTTTATATACCAATTATACTAAGCTTATGGTAGCAAATCAATCTAAAGTGAACCTAAAGAAAAAAGTTTTCTGCCTTTAAGTTGCCTTTAGGGAATGCGGGTATAATAAGCCCATAAGGTTCAGAGAGGAGGAACGAAAATGAAAAAGAAGATATTAGCGATGCTTTGCATCCTTGTAATGATTTTTTCTCTGGCAGCCTGTGGAAACAAGGCGGGAGATACTATTTATGGAAAGGTGACGGCAATCGACGGCACTACGGTGACCGTGCAGCTCGGGGAAATGAGCGAGCAGTTAGACTCGCAGCAGGGCCAGATGCCGTCAGGAGAAAATAGCGATTCTCAGCAGGGCGAAGCGCAGGGCGGACAGCAGAGTTCGGATAGTGACGGCAGCAGCGACGCTGTTCAGCAAACA
>CAVKSD010000037.1:0-14254 GCA_963658905.1 Bacteroidaceae bacterium | reverse complement strand
ACAGCCGCCTGAGAAACCTGATGGGGACAGCAATCAGCAACCACCGTCAAACAGCGGCAGTTCGCAGTCCACGGGCAGCGACAACCAGCAGCCACCGGAAAAACCGGATGGCGGCGCACCAAGTAGCGATTCAAACAGTCAGGCACTAGGCGGAGATGTACCGAGCGGTGAGGCGCAGGGCGGAATGCCGGGAGCAGGCGGATTTACCGCAGGGGATGAAAGCGCAAGCTACGATCTTTCCGAGGCTACCATAACCAAAGACGGAAACGAAGCGGCTGTAAGCGATATTGCCGAGGGAGACATCCTAAGGATCACCCTTGACAAGAGCGGAAATCCTGAAACGGTTGAAATCGTAAATGCAGGTGGCTTTGGCGGCAGCGGAAACGTGGAGCAGGGAACCAGCGCAAACACCATTGACGAAGACGGAACTTATACAGGCAAGACCTATACCTCCACCGGCGACGATGAGAACGCCCTGCGAGTTGACGGGGCAGAGGCAACCCTTACGGGAATCACCGTCAGCAAGGACGGCGGTTCCTCCTCCAATACGGAGGACGGCGACTTTTATGGAATGAACGCGGCGCTCCTTGCAACAAACGGGGCGACGGTCACGATCAAGGACGCAACGGTAAGTTCCGATGCACAGAACGGAAACGGGATTTTTAGCTACGGAACCGGCACCACCGTGAATGTATCTGACACGACTATTACAACTACGAAAGATAATTCCGGCGGCATCCAGACCACCGGAGGCGCCACCACAAACGCAAGCAATTTGACGGTATCTACCGCGGGAAATTCCTCGGCGGCGATTCGCTCCGACAGAGGCGGCGGGACGGTAAATGTTGACGGCGGAACCTATACCAGCAGCGGCTACAACTCGCCGGCAGTTTATTCAACCGCGGATATAACGGTCAAAAATGCCAAGCTGACCGCAGAGAACTCAGAGGCGCTTGTAATCGAGGGAGAGAACTCCATCACCCTGGAAAACTGCAAGGTTACAGGAAATATGAGCGACACAAAGGGAACCAGCTCCGATGAGAACGTGCATAATATAATGATTTATCAGTCCATGTCAGGAGACGCAGAAGTGGGAACCAGCGAATTTTCCATGACCGGCGGAAGCCTCACATCGAGGAACGGCGATATGTTCTATGTCACCAACACAAATTGCACAATAGACCTCACCGACGTAAGCATCAAGAATGCAGACTCTGACGGATACCTGATGAATATTTGCGGAAACTCCGCATCTCACGGATGGGGAACTGCCGGCGCTAACGGCGGAAATGTAACATTTACGGCGTCAGATCAGGTTCTCAAAGGGGACATCATAGTTGACACGATTTCTACGCTGAATATGAAGCTAACTGACGGCAGCACATTTACCGGAACCGTAAATATTGTAGACAATGCAGAGGGCGGCACGGCGGTTTCAGGCAACGCGGTCATCACAATTGACAGCGGATGCACATGGAATCTGACAGGAAACTGCACCATCACAAGCCTTACAAACAACGGCACAATCAACTTTAACGGCTACACTATAACACTTGCCGACGGCACGGTATTAAAATAAAAAGTGCTTGCATTTCACGGGATTTGTAGTATAATTATCGGGTACGACCTTTACGTACAGTTCTCTGCGACGAAAGGCAGTTTCGGAAAACCCGAAAAGGCTGAAACGTCGCCATATAAGTCCATAGGGAGGTGACAAAATGACGAATTATGAAGTTATGTTCATTATCGACGCTGCTTTGGAAGATGAAAAGAAAGACGCGACAGTAGAGACAGTTCAGTCTATTATCGCTGCTGACGGTGAAGTTGAAAAAGTAGACGTTTGGGGAATGAGAAAGCTTGCTTATCCTATCAACAAGAAGGAAGAAGGATACTATGTAGTAGTTGACTTCAAGGGCAACCCGACATTACCTAAGGAACTTGACAGAAGACTCAAGATTTCCGACAACGTAATCAGACACATCATTATCAGCAAGGACGAGAAATAGGAACGAGGTGTAAGAATGAACAGCGTTGTATTGATCGGAAGATTGACAAGAGATCCGGAGGTGAGATACACAGCCGGAACGCAAATGGCGGTTTGCAGTTTTACCGTTGCAATTGACAGACCTGCGAGGGCGGGCGCAGAGAAACAGACGGATTTTCCGCGAGTTACGGTTTTCGGAAAACAGGCTGAGAATTGCGAAAGATTCCTCAAAAAAGGAAGACTGGTAGGCGTTCAGGGTAGAATCCAGACAGGAAGCTACACCAACAGAGACGGAGCAACCGTTTACACCACAGACGTCGTAGCTGACAGAGTAGAATTTTTAGATTGGGGTGACAGAGCTTCGGGACAGGGAGCGCAGACAGGACAGCAGTACCGCCCGCAAGGGGTGGACGAAGCGCCTGAGGGCTTCGCTGCAATCGAAGAAGATATTCCGTTCTAACAGAAAGGAGATATGAACAATGATGGATAAAAGACGCGGCGGCGGCATGAGAAGAAAGAAAGTATGTCAGTTCTGTGCCGATAAGAGCGAAAAAATCGATTATAAAGATGTAGAAAAATTAAGAAGATACATCACTGAAAGAGGCAAGATTTTGCCTAAGAGAATCACAGGTACTTGCGCAATGCACCAGAGAGAAGTAACCACTGCTATCAAGAGAGCAAGAATCGTTGCACTTCTTCCTTACGTGGCAGACTAATTACGTTTCGAAGATCTCGAAGGAATGCATAAAACTTGTATAAAATCAAGTACAAGGCGCAAAGCAAAAACAAAATACAAAAAAAGTACAGAATGCAGCTTAAAAAGGAGACTTTTGAGGCTGCATTTCTTTTTGTGTCTGCCGTAATGTTTGAATTTCAATACATACAGGGAAAGGGGCTGAGAAAAAACATTGTAGGCGGAGAAATTTTATAATTATACACAATAAAGCGATAATGCTTTAACGCGAAAAAACACAGGAGGTTTTTCAGAAAAATAGGTCAAAAAACAGGCAAAATTCCTGAAAGCACGTTAATTTTAGCACAATCGACACAAAAAACTATGGAATGTTGCCGCCAAAAATATTATAATATTGGGTAGAAATTATAGGAGAACCGGAGCGAATAAAAATTCGTGAAAGTGAATATTTATGAGAAATGGAGAGAAAAAATGGCAGTAATTATTAATGGACGCGATCTTACGATCGAACAGGTAATCAGCGTATGCAGACATCACGAAAAAGTTGAACTTGCACCTGAAGCGATAGAAGCCGTAAAAAAGGCAAGAGCTTACGTTGAAAAGAAAGTTGCCGAGAAAGCTGTTGTTTACGGGCTTACCACCGGATTCGGCAAATTTGCCAACGTCGCAATCGACACCGACCAAACCGCAGAACTTCAGAGAAACTTAATTATCAGCCACACCTGCGCCATGGGCAAGCCCTACGATCAGAAATACGTAAGAGCGGCAATGCTTCTCAGAGCAAACTCATTATCCAGAGGAAACTCCGGAATCAGACTTGAAACCTTGCAGACATTGATCGATATGCTGAACGCGGGGATTCACCCGATCGTTCCGGAAAAAGGCTCGGTAGGAGCTTCCGGCGACCTTGCACCCCTTTCCTGCATCGCGCTGGGACTCATCGGAATGGGTAAGGTAGAATATAAGGGCGAGGTTATCGACGCGGCAGAAGCCTTCGACAAGGCAGGGCTCAAACCTGTTGTGCTTGCTTCCAAAGAAGGACTTGCTCTTAACAACGGCACCCAGATGCTCACGGCAGTAGGCCTCAACACCTTATATGACGCAATGAATCTCATGAAGATTGCAGATATCGCGGCAGCTCTCACGGGAGAAGCACTCCACGCAATCGCAAAGGCCTACGACCCTAAGACACATCTTCTCAGAGGACATCAAGGACAGATCGATGTTGCGGAAAACATGAGAACCCTGCTTGCAGGCTCAAAGAACGCGCTTCCGCTTCACCCGACAAAGGTTCAGGATCCGTATTCCCAGAGATGTATGCCGCAGATTCACGGCGCATCGAGAGACGCGATTATGTATGTATACGAGGCAGTTTCCAGAGAAATCAATGCGGTAACCGATAACCCTATCGTATTCCCGGATGACGACGAAGTAATCTCCGGCGGAAACTTCCACGGACAGCCTATGGCTCTTGCTTTCGACTTCCTGAAGATCGCGATTTCGGAACTTGCAAATGTAGCAGAGAGAAGAACCGAAAGACTGGTAAACCCGGCACTTTCCGAGGGACTTCCTGCATTCCTTGTTAAGGACGGCGGCCTCAACAACGGATTTATGATCGCCCAGTATGCTTCCGCTTCGATGGTTTCCGAAAACAAGGTTTATGACCATCCGGCTTGCGTTGACTCCATTCCGACCTCCGCAAACCAGGAAGACCACGTTTCCATGGGTTCGACCTCCGCAAGAACCGCAGCGATGGTACTTGACAACGCACAGAAGGTAATCGGCATTGAGCTTGCTTCGGCGACGCAGGGAATCTGGCTCCGTCAGGAACTGGGCGAAAAGGGCATCGAAAACCTTGCGCCTGCAACAAAAGCTGCTTACGATTACATTCGCTCTATCGCAGCTCCGGTAGAAAAGGACATCATAATGATCGATTACCTTGCAAAATTCGATGAAATGGTTAAGGATAACTCCATCCTGGAGGCAGTAGAAAAGGTTGTAACTCTCAAATAAAATAACGAGGAGGATAAATTATGTTAGATAACAAAACACTGGAAGGCGCAATGAAAATTCGCCTTGGCAACGAATATCCGGACTACCCAAAATTCGAAGAGGGTATCAGACGCGCACCGGACAGAGGATTCAGACTCACAAAGGCGCAGACGAAAATCGCTTTGAAAAACGCCCTTAGATATGTTCCGGAAGAGCTTCACGAAAAACTTGCTCCGGAATTTATGGAGGAACTGACGACTCGCGGCAGAATTTATGCCTATAGATATAGACCTGAGGGCAGAATCTATGGAAAGCCTATCGACGAGTATAAGGGAAAATGCCTGGCAGGCAAGGCTTTTCAGGTTATGATAGATAACAATCTCGACTTTGAGGTAGCGCTGTATCCATATGAGCTGGTTACATACGGAGAAACAGGTTCCGTTTGCCAGAACTGGCTTCAGTATAGACTCATCAAGAAATATCTCGAAGAATTGACAGACGAGCAGACTCTGGTTGTAGAATCCGGACATCCTCTTGGACTTTTCCCGTCAAAGCCGACTGCGCCGAGAGTAATCATCACAAACTCCATGATGGTTGGTATGTACGACAATCTGGACGACTGGGAAATCGCAGAGGAAATGGGAGTAGCTAACTACGGACAGATGACCGCAGGCGGCTGGATGTATATCGGACCGCAGGGAATCGTTCACGGCACTTTCAATACGATTCTCAATGCAGGACGTAAGGAACTGGGAGTACCACAGGACGGCGACCTTGCAGGACACACCTTCGTATCTTCGGGTCTTGGCGGAATGAGCGGCGCTCAGCCAAAGGCGGCGAACATCGCAAACGCAGTAGGTATATTTGCGGAGGTTGACCTTTCCAGAATCGAAACAAGACACGATCAGGGATGGGTTGATGTTATCATGGACGATATCGACGAAATCTTCAAGCTTGCAAACGAAAAGATCGCAGCAAAAGAGACGATTTCCATCGCATACCACGGCAATATCGTTGACCTCCTCGAGGCGGCAGTTGAAAAGAATTTCCACATTGACCTGCTTTCCGACCAGACATCCTGCCACAACGTTTATAACGGCGGATACTGTCCAGTGGGCATGACCTTCGAGGAAAGAACCAGAGAGCTCCACGAAAACAGAGATAATTTCGTAAAAGAAGTTGACAAGACTTTGCATAGACACTATAAGGCAATAAAGACACTTACCGAGAGAGGAACATATTTCTTCGACTACGGCAATTCGTTCATGAAAGCTATGTATGATGCCGGCGTAAAGGAAATTTCCAAGAACGGCTACGACGATAAGGACGGATTTATCTGGCCGTCATATGTTGAAGACATCATGGGACCGATCCTCTTTGACTACGGATATGGCCCGTTCAGATGGGTATGTCTGTCCGGAAAGCCGGAAGACCTTGACGCTACCGACAAGGCGGCGATGGAGGTTATCGACCCGAACAGACGCGGTCAGGACAGAGACAACTGGATTTGGATCAGAGACGCAAAGAAGAATAAGCTGGTAGTCGGCACCCAGGCGCGTATCCTCTATCAGGACGCAGAGGGTAGACGCGATATAGGACTTGCCTTCAACAAGCTGGTAAGAGAGGGCAAGATCGGGCCTGTTATGATGGGTCGTGACCACCACGACGTATCGGGAACAGACTCCCCGTTCAGAGAAACCTCCAACATCAAGGACGGTTCAAACGTTATGGCTGATATGGCTGTTCAGTGCTTCGCAGGAAACGCGGCAAGAGGCATGTCTCTCTGCGCGCTCCACAACGGCGGCGGCGTAGGTATCGGCAAGGCAATCAACGGCGGCTTCGGCTTGCTCCTTGACGGTTCCGAGAGAGTTGACGAAATCCTCAGATCCGCAATGATGTGGGATGTAATGGGCGGCGTTGCCCGCAGAAACTGGGCGAGAAACGAACACGCTGTTGAGACTTCGGTACTCTACAACGAAAACTATGCAGGCAAGGGCCACATCACCATTCCTTACATCGCAAATGACGACTTGGTTGACAAGACGGTAGATAAATTCGTTAAATAGCCACAGGCAGGCAAAAAGGAGAGAATATGTCTACTTTACTTGTAAAAAATATAGGAATTTTGCAGACCCCCGTGGGAAGTTTCCCACACAAGGGGGCCTTGCAGGGCGAAAATATCAAACTAAAGAACGCGGCGGTTCTGGCCGAAGACGGCATCATCAAGGCGATAACTTCTGATGGCGAGCTTCCTTGCCCGGAGGAGAGCGTGGACACGGTTATTGACGCAGAGGGAAATCTCGTAACTCCGGGGCTTGTGGAAGGTCATACCCACCTTGTTTTCGGCGGTTACAGACAGAACGAAATTCCGCTGAAGCTGAAGGGCGCGGGCTATCTTGACATCCTCAGAGCAGGCGGCGGAATCAACGACACCGTAAAAAAGACCAGAGAGGCAAGCTTTGAGGAACTGTACAACAAGACCGAGGGCTTTCTGGACGAAATGATGGATCTTGGGGTCACCACCTGCGAGGCGAAAAGCGGCTACGGAATCGACCTCGAAAACGAGGTAAAGCTTCTCGAAGTGCTGAAAAAACTGAACGAAGACCACCCGATGGACATCGTTTCCACCTTTATGCCGGCTCACGTCGTACTTTCGGACTGGAAAGGCAGAGAGGACGAGTTCATCGACCTTTGCATAAACGAGATGATGCCTTATGTGAAGGAGCATAATCTTGCAGAATTTATAGATATTTTCACAGAGGATTCTGTCTTCAATGTGGAGCAGAGCAGAAAGTATTTGCAAGCCGCAAAGGATATGGGCTTCGGGCTGAAAATCCACGCAGACGAAATAGAAGCCATCGGTGGAAGCGTTCTTGCGGGAGAAATGAATGCCACGTCCGCAGAACATCTAATCGTAATAGACGATGCGGGCATGGCTTCCATGGCAAAGGGCGGTACTATCGCAATGTGCCTTCCTGCCACATCTTTCTACCTGGGAGCAACCTTTGCGCCGGCAAGGAGAATGATAGACGAATTTGAGGTGCCGGTGGCAATCGCCTCGGACTTCAATCCGGGTTCGTGCCCGTCGCTGAACTTGCAATTTGTGATGAACCTTGGATATCTGAAATACAGGATGACTCCGGAGGAAATTCTGACTGCGGTGACGATAAATCCTGCCTGCGGAATTAACAGGGGAGACAAGGTAGGAACTCTCGAAGTTGGCAAGGATGCTGACATGGTAATTTGGAACGCCGAAAACATGGAAATGCTCTGCTATCGCTTCGGGTCAAACCTGGCATTGCAGACGATTAAGAAAGGAAATTTGGTCTAATGAAATTAGTAGATTTGACTGTTAAAAATTATTTGGACGTGCTAAAATCAGACGCTCCGGCGCCGGGAGGCGGAAGCGTAAGCGCGCTTTCTGCAGCGCAGGGAATCGCTCTGGTTGCAATGGTTTCTGACCTCACAATCGGAAAAGCAAAATATGCGGATTTTGAGGCGGTTTGCCAGAAGGCAAAGGAAGATGCCACAGAGCTTTACGAAAAGCTGATAGAGGCAATCGACAAGGACACAGAAGCCTTTAACCTCGTATCCGCGGCATTCAAGTTGCCAAAGGACACAGACGAAAATAAGGCGAAAAGAAGCAAGGCAATCGCAGAGGCGACGCTTGTTGCAACGGAGGTGCCTTTCGAGACTCTCACCCTTTGCATGGAGGCTCTCAAGGTAACCAAAACCATCGTAGGAAAATCAAATCCGAATGCGGCCTCAGACCTTGGCGTTGCGGCGCTGAACCTGCTGGCAGGAATCAAAGGCGCATGGCTGAATGTTATGATCAATCTTCCGGGCGTCAAGGACGAAGCTGCGAAGGCAAAATTTGCAGAAGGCGCAAAGATGGTAGAAGAAGCAGAAAAAATCTCTGCTGAAATTTACGAAAAGGTTCTGGCATCTCTTTAGAGAAGGCGGCAACCCGAAAATAAAAGCAAAAATACGAATAATAAATAATAAAAAGGAGAAACAAAATGGCTCAGATTATAGAAAGCATCCCTAATATCTCAGAGGGAAGAAACCAAGAAGTTATCGAAGCATGCGTTGATCAGATCAGAACGACGGCAGGCTGCACGTTGTTAAACTACTCCTCAGACCCGAACCATAACAGAACTGTTATCACCTATATCGGAGACGCAAAGGGCGTGGAAGAAGCCAGCGTAAAGCTTGCAAAGAAGGCAGTTGAGCTTATCGACCTTACCAAGCACACAGGCGAGCATCCGAGAATGGGCTGCGTTGACGTTATGCCTTTTGTTCCGGTTAAGGACGCCACCAACGAAGAATGTATCGAGCTTTCAAAGGTTGTAGGAAAGAGAATCGCTGAGGAAGCGGATCTTCCTGTTTTCCTCTATGAAATGTCCGCTACAAGACCTGAGAGAAAGAACCTTGCGACGATCAGAAAAGGACAGTTCGAGGGCATGGCTGCAAAAGTTCAGCAGGAAGAATGGGAGCCTGATTTCGGCGGCAGAAGAATCAACCCGACCGGCGGAGTCGTTGCTGTAGGCGCAAGACCGCCTCTGGTAGCCTATAACCTCAACCTCAACACGGCTGACGTTCAGATCGCAAAGAACATCGCAAACATCATCAGAGAAAAAGATGGAGGGCTTCGCTGCGTAAAGGCAATGGGATTTATGCTGGAAGACAGAGGAATCGCTCAGGTTTCCATCAACATGACCGACTACAGAGTTACGCCGCTTTACAGAGTTACCGAGCTGGTAAAGGCAGAGGCAAAGAGATATGGCGTGCAGGTAATCGGCACCGAAGTTATCGGACTTTGCCCGATGAAGGCCTTGGTTGACTCCGCAGAATACTATCTCCAGATTGAAAACTTTGATTTTGACGGACAGGTTCTCGAAAACTATATTCTGTAGGATGCCGAGAGGCAGCAAACGCCTTTAATTCGTTTAGGAGCAAGATTCATGACAGACAATCGGGAGTTTTCTCCATCATCCTCCCTTACGGAAGAAATTGCGGATGTGGTTCGCGAGAGGATTCTAAAGGGAGAATACGAGATCGGGGAAAAAATTAAGGAAAATCAGATAGCAACAGAACTACGAGTAAGCAGAACTCCGATTAGAGAAGCCTTCAAACTCTTGGAAAATGAGGGGCTGATCGATTACATCCCCAACCGGGGCTGTTTTGCGAAAGGCTTTACAAAACG
Organism: Bacteroidaceae bacterium; assembly: GCA_963658905.1. GTDB lineage: Bacteria > Bacillota > Clostridia > Peptostreptococcales > Anaerovoracaceae > CAG-238. Next base: position 4,378 of record CAVKSD010000037.1, on the reverse strand, counting down.
GGATGTGGAGGACATTTACGCCGTAAGAGAATCGCTAGAAGAACTGGCGGTTTTGTGGGCGGTGGAGAGAATTTCGCCGGAGGAAATCGAGGCGTTGGAAGAACAGTGCGAAATGATGGAATTTTATACGAAAAGGATGGACAGAAAAAAGGTTCTGGAACTCAATTCGGGATTTCATGATGTGATTTACACTTCGGCGCGGAGCAGATTTCTCGCACAGGTTCTGAGGTCCTACAAAGCCTATATCGACAAAACCAGAAAATCTTTTTTTTACGAGCAGTCGCATTTGGAATCAATGTTAAAGGAGCATAGAGCTATTTTGAACGCAGTAAAACTTCGCGATCGGGGACAGGCGATCCTTGCCATGAAACAACACCTGATTGCTTCCCAGCAGCGGGCGGAGAGACTTTGGCATATAAAATAGCAAAGCAACTGATAAAAAAATGAAAGACAAGAAGAAACACACAGGAAAAGCAAAATTAAATCGAATTTTAACGGCGCTCTTTCTTTGCGTGTTTCTTTTTTCGTTCTACAAGGCGGCAAGCATTCTTTTGGAGTACCTGAACATCGACAAACTCTATGGAGACACTCTTTCGCAATATACTTCGGAGGCGGATAATGCTCCCATTGAGGTGGACCTATCAGGGATTCGTGAGGTAAACGAGGACGTTGTCGGGTGGATTTATATTCCGGACACCAATGTGAATTTTCCCGTTTTGCAAGGAAAAAGCAACAAGCAATATCTTTTCCAATCATACAAAAAAGAGTATCTGACCGCTGGAAGCATTTTCATCGACTACCGCTGCAAGGCGGATTTTACGGACAGAAACACCGTTATTTACGGGCATAATATGCACAACGGTAGCATGTTCGGCAAGCTGAAAAAATATAAGAGAGAGGAATACCGAGATGATCATCCTTATGTGTATCTGATGGACGTTGGCGGACAGTGGAACAAATACGAAGTGATCGCATATTTTCAGGCGGCAGTTAGCGGTGCGGTCTATGACCTGCCACTGGAAAGTGACTGCTCGGAGGAGCGGTTTGAGCTACTGAAAGAAACCATCGCAGAGGAAAACCTTTATGCAAACAGCGCCGAGTTATCAGAAGACGACAGGCTCATTACATTATCGACTTGTACCCAGGACAGCAGAAACGATGTGAGGGTCGTTGTAATCGGAAAACTTGTCCTGCCGTCTTAAAAATGACATAGGTTAGGTAAGTATTAACGCAGAAAAGGATAAGGGTGCCGGCATAAAAAGCACAAAAGGCAGAAAAAGAGCCTCACGCAAGCGAGAGACTCTTTTTCTGAAAGTGTGTGTGTATTCAATAAAAGAAGGAAAGTTTGCTAAATAATTTTTTGTAATTATCATCTTCATATACTATTTTAGCACCTTGCGAAGGCGTTGTCAACAAACTGCTAAGAATTTTCTTGATTTTTTGTCGAATTTTTTTAAAAATCATCGAAAAAGAATATTTATTCGCAAAGTTATCCCCAAAATCAGTACTGTTGGGACATCATCAAATCGAACATTTCCATATCGTTTTCGCTTTCCGCGTCGTAGACTATATTTCCGCCCAGTACGGTCATGCAGGTGTGAAGCCTTGGCAGGAGTTTTACTTCGCAGTCGAGAGGATTTTCTTCGAAAATTGCGAAGTCTGCCAGCATACCCGCTTTGACCGCTCCGAGTTTATCTTGCATACCGATTATGCGGGCGGCTTCAAGGGTAAGCCGGTTTATAACTTCCTCGGCAGAGGCCGCATTTGAGTATATACTCCTGTCAGCCAAAAGATTGGTGCCACAGGTGGTTATAACATCAGAGGCGGCAGGGCGAACGGAAAATTCTTCCTCCGGCAGGGTAAAGTCCGAAGCGATGATAAAGTTGTTCTTGTAGCCCTTTGCCCGAACAAATTCAAGGGCGTCGTATGCCATGAGCAGATCATCGCTGTTAATCGCCTCCACAAAGATATCAAAGTTTTTGTCTGAAACCTCAGCTAAAATCCTGTTAAGCGCTTCCTGTGAGAAAGGAATCGGGCAGTTTTCGTTATCAAGAAGCAGATTTAGCATATTCGCATTCAGAACTCCGTTAAGCTCAATACAGGCTGTTTTGCGATTCATAAGTATTTTTACGAGAGGCTGAGGCATGAGCGGGCGGTTCATAAAATACGAGCCGAAGAACCTTTGACGAATCTCACCCTCGTTGTAAAGCCCCAGCACCGAATCCTGATAAAGATTTTCAAAGTAGTCAGGGGTACCTAAATTAAGCACGCTGGTGAAGCCATGGTCGGAAAGGGCTTCTATTTCCTGCTTGACGTCACACTCGATTTGCTCAAAATCGAATGGAATCAGCAAATTAAGCACATAAGCCGCAGTTACGGTCTGAACGTATTCTTCCTCTGCGGTGGAGGCGATTATTTCGTCTGCGGCGCAATTTGTCCAGCATTCGATTCCGCTGGCGCACAAAAGAAGAACCGGTCTTTTTTCGCAGGCCCCGCTGAGAAATTCCGCCGAGGCGTTGGGGGCTTCTTCGGTGTCCTCCGGCTTTAGATTCTCGGAATATCCGTATCCGAAAATAATTTCATCCTCCGGATTTTCCTCTGCCCATTGGGAAACCGCCGTCAAGACATCCTCCGCCGAGGTACATTCGCTCAAATCTGCGAACTTACCGTCGAAGACCTTAAGAACAGGGCTGCGGTGAGCGTCTATGAAACCCGGAAAAAGATATTTCCCCTCAAGGTCGATAAGACGGGTGTGCTTGTCCGTTATTTCTTCCATCCCCTCGAGATTTCCGACACCCATAATTTTATCGCCAAGGCAAGCCACCGCTTCAGCCCAAGGCAGGTCGGGATCCTGAGTGAATATATGCCCGTTATGAAAAATCAAATCCGCCGTTTCTACTTTTTTAAAGAATCCAAAAGCCATCTTTATCTCCGTTTCCATGCGCATAAAAAAGATCTGCGCATACATCAATGTTAAAAGTCCCGATTTCCGAGGGTATTTATGAAATAATTGTACCACAAATGCGGAAGCTGTGATATACTTAATTGTGCGCATTGTGCGAATAAATAACGAAAAATACGAAGTTAGAAGCCGAAAAGGTTAATCTTAGGAACGGATCCGGCGGGTTTTAAGCAAAGGAGACTTATAATGGCAAGAAGAATAGGTACAGTATCCCGCGGAATCCGCGGACCTATCGTAAAAGAGGGCGACGACCTCAGAAAAATCGTAGTAGACACGTTCATGGACTGCGTAGAGGGCGGTGATTTTGAGATAGGCAATAAAGATGTTTTAGCAATCACCGAATCGATCCTCGCTCGTTCGCAGAAAAATTACGCAACCACAGAGCAGCTTGCAAAGGATGTTCGCAGCAAGCTGGGCGGAGAAACCATCGGAGTTGTTTTCCCGATTCTCAGCAGAAACAGATTCGCAATCTGCCTCAGAGGTATCGCAAAGGGATGCAAAAAAGTTGTTCTGATGCTCAGCTATCCAAGCGACGAGGTTGGAAACCACATACTTGACCTTGACCTCATGGACGAAAAGGGCGTAGATCCATATAAGGATGTTCTTACGCAGGAAAAATTCGAGGGACTTTTCGGCAAGTCACGCCACCCGTTCACAGACGTGGACTATGTAAACTATTACAAAGGTCTTATCGAGGAGGAGGGAGCGGAGGCAGAGATCATCTTTGCCAACAATCCCAGAAAGATTCTCGACTATACGGATTGCGTAATCTGCGCGGACATTCATACGAGAGCAAGAACCAAGAGACTCATCAAGGAAGCCGGCGGCAAGGTTGTTTTGGGCCTTGACGACTTGCTTAACGCGCCGGTGGACGGCTCCGGATATAACCCGGACTATGGCATCTTAGGCTCCAACAAGGCAACCGAAGGTACGATCAAGCTTTTTCCGATAAACTGTCAAGAATTTGTTGAGGGCATTCAGGCGGACATCAAGGCGAAAACCGGAAAGACCGTCGAAGTCATGGTTTATGGCGACGGAGCGTTCAAGGATCCTGTCGGCAAGATCTGGGAACTTGCTGACCCTGTAGTTTCCCCGGGATTTACAAGAGGACTTATAGGTCAGCCAAATGAGCTGAAGCTGAAATACCTCGCGGACAACGATTTTGGCGATCTCAGAGGCGATGAACTTAAGAGTGCAATCGAAAATGCCATCAAAGAAAAGGATGCAAACCTCGTAGGTCAGATGGCTACCGAGGGCACGACACCAAGGCACCTGACGGATCTGCTTGGCTCCCTCTGCGACCTGACATCAGGCTCCGGTGACAAGGGAACTCCGTTCATCTACATTCAGGGCTACTTCGATAATTATACAGATTAAATAGAATGAGATACGAGAAATAGGCGGCAAGGGAGAAAT
>CAVKSD010000036.1:0-17168 GCA_963658905.1 Bacteroidaceae bacterium | reverse complement strand
AAGCCCTTGCGCAGATTGAGGAGCAAAAGTACGCGGTACCGCTTGAAGATGACGGATACCAAGAAATCTTGAAATATGCGGTTTGCTTCTTCAAGAAAGGCTGCATCGTGCGGAAAGCAAGCATAAAACCATGCGCACATAAGAGCAGCGGAGTTTTAGCGGCGCGAACCCTTGCGCCCGCAGGCGGCGTATGATATACTTTAGACTATGCTTAGATTTAACGAAAACAACGAAGTTATAAGAGAAGACGAATACAGAGCCATTTTGGTGGGACTTCAGAGAACCGAAGACATTTCCTATTCCATGGAGGAATTGAAAGGACTCGCCGAGGCTGCGAACGTGGAAGTCCTAGGTCAAATAATTCAGAATTTAGAACGCCCAAGCGCCGCAAGCCTAATCGGAAAAGGAAAAGTCGAAGAACTGGCGGAAATGGTAAAAAACATGGAGGCGGATACCGTCATTTTCAACGATGAGCTGACGGGAATGCAGCTGAGAAACCTCGAAGATGCGGTAGGGGTGCGGGTAATCGACAGGACGATTTTGATCCTCGACATTTTCGCAGACCGTGCCACGTCGAAAGAGGGAAAATTACAGGTAGAACTTGCACAGCTCAAATACCGTATGCCAAGACTTACCGGCTTTGGAAAATCCCTTTCCCGCCTGGGAGGCGGCATAGGCACCAGAGGCCCCGGCGAAAAAAAGCTGGAAACCGACCGCAGACACATTGAACGCAGGATTCAGGATATCAAGGAGGAACTTGCGCAGCTTTCGAGCACGCGAGGAGTGCAGAGATCCCGCAGGGAAAAAAGCGAGATTCCGGTGGTGGCTCTTGTGGGCTACACTAACTCAGGAAAGTCTGCGCTGATGAACAAAATACTTGAACTTACCGAAAAAGAAGAAAAGACGGTTTTTGAAAAGGATATGCTTTTTGCTACTCTGGACACGCAGCAGCGGAGCGTTGTGCTCGACACGAACCATCGCTTTATTTTGGTGGACACGGTGGGATTTGTGAGCAAGCTACCACATTCGCTGGTGGAGGCGTTCAAAGCGACCCTTGAAGAAGTTGTCTATGCGGATCTGCTTATTCATGTGGTGGACAGCTCTTTTGAAAACTACGACTTTCAGATTGATGTGACAAACAAAGTCCTGGCGGAAATCGGCGCGGCGAGCAAGGAAAAAATTATCGCATATAACAAAATAGATTTGACCGAAGAAACGGGTGTTGTGCCTTTTCCGGGAAGTGACAGCCTGCTTATTTCGGCAAAATACGGCTTGCATATCGACGAGCTTCTCGAAAAAATTAAGGGCATAATTTTTAAAGACGACGTTTCGGCGCGACTTTTGGTGCCATACGCAAAGGGTGATGTCAGCTCCTATCTTTGCGAGAAATCCAAGGTCAACATCATGGAGTACCGGGAGGACGGGACATATTTTGAGGTTGAACTAAAGGAAGCGGACTACCGCAGGCTCAAGGAGTACGAAATACAATGAAACTTTATAGCACTGTGCGCAATGCGGCAAATGCCGAGCAAATAATTGAAAAATCAAGGTTTATAGCCTATGTCAGTCCGGCTGAAACGAGGGAAGAAGCGGAAGAATTTATAGCCGCCATACGAAAAAAGCACAAAGACGCCACCCACAATGTCCCAGCCATGGTTCTGGGGGACAAGTTCCAGACTCAGTGGGCGTCGGACGACGGGGAGCCTCAGGGGACTTCGGGCGCACCCATTGTTAAGATGCTGACTTCTGAGGGCATCACCAATGTCGTCGTGGTTGTGACCCGCTATTTCGGCGGAATCAAGCTGGGAACGGGAGGACTGGTGCGGGCGTATACAAGCAGCGCAAAGCTTGGACTCGACGCCGCGGGAGTTTGCGATGTCTGCCGGCGGTGCGTGCAGACCTACGCGTTGGACTATACCTATCTTGCGAAACTGCAAAATTTGGCGGGAAGCTCCGGCGGCGGAAAAGCCGAAAGTGCAGAAAACTCGGAAAATGCCGGAGAACCGCTTTTTACCATTGATAAAATTTCCTATACTGAGGTGGTGGAAGCGGAGCTTTCCTGTCTGCCGGAAAATGCGGAGAAACTTGCCGGACTTGTCGCAAACCTCACCGGCGGAAAGAGCGTGCTGAAAAACGAAGCAACCAAGATCATAAAAATGTAAAAGGCTAAAATTATCAGAAAAAAATGTAAAAAACACTTGATAAATACATGTGAATCTGCTAAAATATTAAAGAGCCAAGAGGGCGAAGTGAAAGCGGTTAACCACTCCCGTTAATTCTGCGTTTACGGTGAAAAATCCGAATTGCAAATCAAAGGTGGTGGTACATATTTCTGCTTATGAAGAAGTTATGATTGTACTGTCGATATTGATAGTTGTCATCGAAATGATTAAGCTAAGAAAATAAATGACCGTCTGGAGCTAGCAACTACAACGGTCATTTATTGACTCACGTGGTTAACCGTTTTCAACGGTTTCCTCTTGGCTTTATTTTACCACACATGCCTGCATACTGTCAACGCATCGCAGGTTTTTTCTTTCAAAAAATCTCACCCAAAATCCATAGAGCCCAACCAAAATTCCCACGAAATTATTTGCGATTTACTGTTTGACTCGTGCGAGACAGGGTATATAGCCCTTGTGACAAAATACCCTATTGGGGTATGCGGCGCAAGGGAAAGCAAGATAAATACAAGATGAATAATTTATGTAAAGCGAGGCAAAACTATGAGTGAATGTAAAAAATGCTGCTGCCAGAACAAGACGACTATCCGCTCGGATGAACAGAAAAAAGCGCTCATCAACAGGCTGAAACGAATTGAGGGACAGGTGCGGGGCATTCAGTCCATGATAGAAGAAAACGCATATTGCAACGACGTACTCATGCAGTCGACAGCGGTGAATGCGGCGATGAATGCCTTTAACAAAGAGCTTCTTGCAAGCCATATAAGAAACTGCGTGGTTCGCGACATACGAAACGGAAACGACGAGATAATCGACGAACTTGTGACAACCATGCAAAAACTCATGAAATAGGCGGTGATTTGACGATGACACAATATAATGTAAAGGGAATGAGTTGCAGCGCCTGTAGTGCCCGGGTGGAGAAAGCGGTCTCAAAGGTTGACGGCGTTACAAGCTGCACCGTGAGCCTCCTGACAAACTCCATGGCGGTGGAGGGAAGTGCAAGCCCCGAAAGCATAATTTCGGCGGTAAATGCGGCGGGCTATAAGGCTTCTATTAAAAAGGGAAAAGATAGGGCAGCGGAAAGCGCAAGTGGCAGTACCACCACATCTGCGGCAGACGGTGCTGCGGAAGACGCACTTTCGGATACGGAAACCCCCAAGCTAAAAAAACGCCTAGCGGTTTCGGTGATTTTCCTATTGATTCTCATGTATTTTTCCATGGGGCACATGATGTGGGGCTGGCCCGTTCCGGCGGCGATGGCAGAAAACCATGTGGCGATGGGGATTTTGCAGCTTCTCCTGACAGGCATCATAATGGTAATAAATCAAAAGTTTTTCATAAATGGATTTAGCAGCCTTTGGCACCGGGCGCCGAACATGGACACGCTGGTGGCACTTGGGGCAAGTGCGGCTTTTGTGTGGAGTGTGGCAGTACTTTTCCTGATGACGGACGCACAGATGAAAGGCGACGTGGCGGCCGTTATGACCTATATGGACGAATTTTATTTCGAGTCGGCGGCGATGATACTCACGCTTATTACAGTGGGTAAGACGCTGGAAGCACGGTCAAAGGGCAAAACCACGGACGCGATCAAAAGCCTTATGAAACTCGCTCCGGAAACCGCAAGGATCATGCGGGACGGCAAGGAAGAAACGGTTCCTGCAGCGCAAGTAAAAAAGGGCGATATCTTTGTTGTGCGCCCAGGCGAAAATATACCGGTAGACGGAATCATAATCGAAGGAACCACGGCGGTGGACGAATCGGCGCTGACGGGAGAAAGCATTCCGGCAGATAAGAAGCCGGGCGATACGGTGTCGGCTGCAACCATCAACAGCTCCGGATTTATACGCTGCGAAGCCTCGCGAGTAGGCGAAGATACGACACTTTCGCAAATTATCCGAATGGTTGAGGACGCCGCGGCAACAAAGGCCCCCATAGCCAAAGTCGCAGACAAGGTTTCCGGAATCTTCGTGCCGACGGTTATGACGCTCTCTGCGATAACTCTGATAGTGTGGCTGGCAGTCGGACAGGAATTTGCCTACGCCCTCGCAAGAGCCATATCCGTGCTTGTAATCAGCTGCCCGTGTGCGCTGGGACTTGCGACGCCGGTTGCCATAATGGTAGGAAACGGCGTGGGAGCAAGAAACGGCATCTTGTTCAAAACGGCGGTTTCTCTCGAAGAAACCGGAAAGATCACAATCGTAGCCCTCGACAAGACGGGGACAATAACAAAAGGCGAGCCGGAGGTTACGGATATTGTACCTTTTGACGGCGAAACGGAAGAAGGCCTACTAAAGATTGCAGCATCCATAGAGGCAAAAAGCGAACATCCGCTGGCAAAAGCGATTATCCGAAATGCTGAGACGGCGGGCATAGAGCCGGAGGAAGTGTCAGAATTTAAGGCACTGCCCGGCAGCGGCGTGGAAGCAGTTTTAGGGGGCGAAAAGCTTTTCGGCGGAAGCATGAACTTTGCCCGCGAAAAAATCGAAATATCAGAAGATATAAGGACGCAGGCAGAAAACCTCGCAAATGAAGGCAAAACTCCGCTCCTCTTTGCTAAAGAGGGAAAACTGATAGGCATGATTGCGGTAGCAGACGCAATAAAAGAGGATAGCCACGAGGCGATTAGCGAATTGCAAGAAATGGGAATTCGCGTGGTAATGCTTACCGGAGACAACGAAAAAACAGCCCGCGCAATCGGGAAAAAGGCCGGCGCCTGCGATGTTATCGCCGGAGTGCTGCCTGATGGCAAAGAAAGCGTTATAAGCGAGCTGAAAAAGCAGGGCAAGGTCATCATGGTAGGTGACGGTATAAACGACGCTCCGGCTCTTACAAGGGCAGACATAGGCATTGCAATAGGTGCGGGAAGCGACGTGGCGATAGACGCGGCAGATGTAGTTCTTATGAAAAGTTCTTTAAGAGACGTTCCGGCAGCCATGAGGATAAGCCGCGCGACGCTTAGAAATATCCACGAGAATCTCTTCTGGGCGTTTTTCTACAATGCGCTTGGGATTCCACTCGCCGCAGGCGTTTTCGCCTTTGCGGGACTGACGCTGAATCCGATGTTTGCGGCGGCGGCAATGAGCCTTTCGAGCTTCTGTGTAGTTACCAACGCTTTGCGGCTGAATTTCGTAAAACCATACGAAGCAGTTAAAAATAAAAAATAAGATATATGGAGGTTTTGAAATGATTAAGACAACATTAGAAGTAAAAGGAATGGCGTGCGGAATGTGCGAAAACCATGTAAATGAGGCGATCAGAAACGCTTTTAAGGTAAAAAAAGTAACGTCCTCTCACGTAAAAAATCAGACTGAGATCATCAGCGAAGAAGCGCTCGATGAGGAAAAAATCAAGAGCGTTATCGCACAGACAGGCTATGAACTTGGCAAAATCACCAGCGAGCCTTATCAGAAAAAGGGGCTGTTTTCATTCGGCAAATAATGCCGGCAAAAGGCTTGCAAATAGTGATTGCAAGGACATAAACGACGGTGTGCGGCTTCCGCTTGCATAGGCGGGAGCCGGATCACTCGCAAAAAAATGAAAAATTTTGAAAATTCCGTTGACAAGCATTCGCTATTGTGCTATTATAGATTTCGGCTCGTCGGAAGAAGCAAAAAGAAATGCGCCTTGCGATGAGAACAGGGTTGAAAAAAGTTCAAAAAAGTTAAAAATGGTCTTGACAAATTTAACATAATAGTGTATACTCAATAAATGTGTCGAGCAGTTAAAAGCATTGTGGGAGTTTAGCTCAGCTGGGAGAGCATCTGCCTTACAAGCAGAGGGTCACAGGTTCGAGCCCTGTAACTCCCACCATTTTACCAGATTGAGATGGCCTGGTAGTTCAGTTGGTTAGAATGCCAGCCTGTCACGCTGGAGGTCGACGGTTCGAGCCCGTTCCAGGTCGCCAATTTTTTCAATCCGATATGCTGGTGTGGCTCAACGGTAGAGCAGCTGATTTGTAATCAGCAGGTTGGGGGTTCGATTCCCTCCACCAGCTCCAATAATTGAAGATGTTAGAAGGGAATCGAACCCGAAAGGGCTCGAGCGTTATGAGAGGCTTTGGTAAAGCCTCGAGTAGCGAGAGGTTCAAGCCGACCGAATGGGGAGGCGAAGAACGGAAGACGCGAAGCGGCTTTAAATTCCCTCCACCAGCTCCAATAATTGCACAAATTATTTCGAGGGATTCCCGAGTGGCCAAAGGGGGCGGACTGTAAATCCGTTAGCTGAGCTTTCGATGGTTCGAATCCATCTCCCTCGACCAATTTAATTATTATGCGGAAGTGGCTCAGGGGTAGAGCATCGCCTTGCCAAGGCGAGGGTCGCGAGTTCGAATCTCGTCTTCCGCTCCAATTTTTATGCGGATGTAGTTCAATGGTAGAACCTCAGCCTTCCAAGCTGATGGCGTGAGTTCGATTCTCATCATCCGCTCCATTTTTTAAAACATGTGGGCTCATAGCTCAGCTGGATAGAGCAACGGCCTTCTAAGCCGTGTGTCGCGGGTTCGAATCCCTCTGGGCTCACCAATTTTTAACAAAATGCATAGGGTAGATATTGGGGTATCGCCAAGCGGTAAGGCACCAGGTTTTGATCCTGGCACTCGTAGGTTCGAATCCTGCTACCCCAGCCATAGTTATGACCCATTAGCTCAGTCGGCAGAGCACTTGACTTTTAATCAAGGTGTCCGGAGTTCGAATCTCCGATGGGTCACCATTCTTAGCTAGTTGTAGCGGTAGAACTCATGATGGAGAGGTGTCCGAGTGGTTTAAGGAGCCGGTCTTGAAAACCGGTGACTCCGCAAGGGGCCGTGGGTTCGAATCCCACCCTCTCCGCCATAAAATTTCAGCGAGGAGAAGTACTCAAGTGGCTGAAGAGGACGGTTTGCTAAACCGTTAGTGTTCGTATAGGGCAGCATGGGTTCGAATCCCATCTTCTCCGCCATAATTCAGGGGTATAGCTCAGCTGGTAGAGCAGCGGTCTCCAAAACCGCGTGCCGTGGGTTCGATTCCTACTGCCCCTGCCAATTTAAATTTTACTTTCGGGGTGTAGCGCAGTTTGGTAGCGCAACTGGTTTGGGACCAGTGGGCCGCGGGTTCAAATCCTGCCACCCCGACCATTTAACTAAATAAGGGCCTTTAGCTCAGTTGGTCAGAGCATCCGGCTCATAACCGGCAGGTCCCGGGTTCAAGTCCCTGAAGGCCCACCATTTTCAATTTAATATCATTTGCCCATTTAGCTCAGTAGGTAGAGCAGGGGACTGAAAATCCCCGTGTCTCTGGTTCGATTCCGGAAGTGGGCACCACATTAAGGCGGCTTCTCGCAGACATATGTCCGAGGGGTCGTTTTTTTATCTCCTATTATTTTTCCAAAACTTCTTCCACGAATTACACGAAATTTGCTTGAGCATCGAATCGGTATGAATCGCAAGTAAAAAGCCCCTTACGCAATGTTTGCCGCGCCAGAGGCTCCTTGATGGTGGTGGACCTATTTTAAAATGGAAAATGTCTGTTATGTTATGCTACGCATGCGTCTAATTTCATCGCTGCCTGACCTATCCGATCGATCAAAAGACGCTGAACAAACCCATGAATATCCGTATCCTCGGAAACTTCAAAATCAACGCCTGCCTCAAAATCTTTCTTGATGAGATTAAGCCCCGCGACGATAAGTTCAAGGTCCCTGGAGGTTAAAATTCCCAACGCCTTATAATCATTTGCCTTTTTTGCCGCGCCGGAGATAGCTTCCGACAGCAATTTTTCGTTCAACATGACTGCTCCCCCTTAACTTTTGTATAATTATTAGTGTAAATGTATATAAATCAAATCTTGAACTCATTATAGTACCCCCGCAGGCAAAAATCAAGAACTTTTATGCAAAAGTATAAAAAATATTATATATTTATGCACAAAACGGCGTGCAAATCTGCAAATCTTTTGCCCTCGACAGTATTGGGGATTCGTGTTAGAATGTAATAAAAGAAAATTATAAACTTAAACAATTCTTGGAGTAAACAGAAATAGTGGTTATTGCAAAAAATGTACTAGCCCCAAAATCGGAGCGCAATGAAGACATACCCATCCCACCTGATTCTTCTCAAGGGAGAGGACAAGACCGAAGATGTAAAACATTTTGAATATGACGAAAGAAACCCTTTTGTTTTTGTGACCTTTCGTAGCGGCGGGCCATTTAAGTATAAGTCGTCTAACTTTGAAGCGTTCAAAGGGACAGAGACGAAATTGCTTGACGGCAAAGCGCTTTTTTTGGACGGGAATTTGAGGATTGACGCTTACGGAGTGCAGGAGTTTGGCAAGTATACTCGCATTATCTTTGCGGACGGCAGCTACCGCACGGTTTTAAAAGGGCAAGTGTGCGTTACAGAGAAAGCCGCTTGCAGAAGCAGAAACGGATTCCAATACCTTTGCGAATTGGCTGAAAAAATAGGACTTGTTGTGGACGGGCATAATGTTCTTAAAGGAAATTACGATAAGATTAAAGGGATTTCAGGTGTCAGCGTCTTGCGTGACTATTTGGAATGTGCGCCGGTTCAGACAAAAGAAGATATCGACAACGCTATTATTTATCCCTTTGGCTTTAATCTAAGTCAGAAAAAGGCTGTTGAAAATGCAATGCGCAGCAAAATCAGCATAATTGAAGGACCGCCGGGCACGGGAAAGACACAGACAATCTTAAATATTATTGCGAATGCGGTGATGAATAACGAAACGCTTGCGGTGGTTTCAAACAACAATACCGCCACGGAAAATGTATACGAAAAGCTTGAAAAATACAGAGTTTCTTTCATTGCGGCGCAACTTGGAAATCGTGAAAACAAAGAAAAATTTATCAGCAATCAAAAAATAGATATCCCGGATATTGAATTTTGGCGGATGGATAGGGAGAAATATTCTAGCCTAAAGAAAAACTTGGCAGATTCGGAAACCGAACTGAACCGGATGTTGGAATTAAAAAACAAAATGTCCGTGTTAACGGCGGAACTTGACGAACTGGAAAGAGAGTACAACCATTATACGAACCATAATGAGACGAAGGAAACAGATAATATTCTTTCTGAAACGTTTTCGCAAGGGTCAGAGGCGCAATCTATTTTGCAGCTGCTTACAGAATACGAATACTGCATGGAAAACGGCATTCACATAGGATTCTTTAGGAAATTGGTATGGAGATTCCGCTATCGAATTCATGAATTTGCGTTTCTCACATGGCAGACGGACGAGGTCTGTGAAAGTTTTGAAAATCTGTATTACATAAGGCGTATTGCAGAAATCAAGAGCGAGATTGGTTCTCTGAATAAAAAACTTGAATCATATAGCTTTGACGAGAAGATGAGGCGATATACGGAAGATTCTCTCAATATTTTTAGAGCGACTCTTGCGAAAAAGTATCATAAAGGTAAACACACACGGCAATATAACCGTGACGATTTAAGGGCAAAACCAACCGACTTTGCAGCCGACTATCCCGTTGTATTGAGTACGACATATTCGCTGGTTTCAAGCCTGTCACCGGATTATCTGTACGATTATGTGATTGTTGACGAAGCATCACAGGTAGATATTGCCACCGGAGCCCTCGCCTTTTCTTGCGCGAAAAAGGCGGTAATCGTCGGAGACTTGAAGCAACTTCCGAATGTTGTAAATCGCGAAACAAGGGCGAAAGTAGATTTGATTTTTTCACAATATGAATTGCCGGAAGCTTACTGCTATGAAAAAAACAGCCTTTTATCTTCCGTTTCAAAGGTTTTTCCAAATGCGCCAAGGGTTTTGCTTCGTGAACACTATCGTTGTCATCCGGAAATCATAGGGTTTTGCAACAAGCGTTTTTATAACAACGAGTTGATTGTAATGACAAAATCCGAGGAAGCGCATCCTCTCGCAGTTTACAGAACTGTAGCAGGCAATCATGCCCGCAATCATATGAACGAACGGCAAATTGATGTAATTGAAAAGGAAGTTTTGCCTTCGCTGCATCTTTCGGCAGAAGAAAATATCGGCATTGTAACTCCTTACCGCAGGCAGGCTGAGGCATTGCAGGAGCGCTTTGATAAAAACAATGAAAAGATAAAGTCGGATACCGTGGATAAGTTTCAAGGACAGGAACGCACAACAATGATTTTCAGTACCGTAGATAATGAAATCGGAGATTTTGCTTCGGATCCGAATCGCTTGAATGTAGCGGTTTCGCGGGCTATTCGCAAATTTATAGTGGTGACCGATGGCAATGACAACGACAAAATTTCGCCGATTCATGATTTGATTGGATATATCAAATACTACAACTATGAGGTAATTGACAGTAATATAAAGTCGATTTTTGACAATTTATACAAAGGTTACGAGAAAGCAAGGGAAAAAGTGTTGTCAAAGTACGGGCGCACTTACGATTATGACAGCGAAAATCTCATGTATGCCGTAATACGGGACGTACTTGCGCAGGATGAATTTTCAAAATATGATGCTTGCTCCCATGTTCCGCTGCGGCATTTGATTTCCGACCACAGCAAACTCACCGATGCAGAACGCAGGTTTGCACTGAACAGAAACTCACACGTGGACTTTATCATATTTTCAAAGATGGATTATCAGCCTGTCCTCGCAGTAGAGGTAGACGGATATGCGTTTCATGCGGCAAAGGAAAAGCAGCAGGAAAGAGACGCCCTGAAAAATAATATTTTAAGGAAATATGGGATCCCACTCGAACGCTTTGCCACCACAGGCAGCGGCGAAAAAGAGCGACTGGAGACGGCGCTTGCAAAGAATCAAGAAATAAGGAAAAAGACAAAATAACAATATACATACTGTACGATTCGCTTCCGCAACTTGCGATTTGAACTTTCGCATTTGACAAGGGATGAGAATACCCGAGCGGAAAATTTTGCGAAAGCATAATTGGGCAAGGAAAATGCGGAGAGGGTCGGGCAGGTGATGTAGAGGCAAATGTATGAGCGAAGATGAACTGAACTATACGATGACTGAAAAAGAATTTTGGAGGTGCTAAAATGTATCAATTATTCGATTTTGAAAAAAGAAACTGTATCGTGCAGGGGTATCATTTCCCTTGCGAAAACCCCAGCCATGTGGTTTGCCTGATTCATGGAATCGGTGAACACGCAGGCAGGTTCAGCCGTGTGGCGGAATACTTTAATAAAGCGGGAATCGCCGTGGTTTCAATGGATTTGCGCGGACACGGGCGCTCGCAGGGCATTCGGGGAGCCTGCGCGCCGAGAGCGGAAGTTCTCAAAGATATCGACGCTTTGATTGAGCATGCTCAAGGATTTTATCCTGGGGTTCCCATCGTGATGTACGGACACAGCATGGGCGGGAATATTACGCTTGATTATCGCGCCCGCGGAGGGCATAACGACGAGCCCGCAGGCTATATTATCTCTGCGCCGTGGATTCGGCTGGTGCGGCCTGTAAGCGGCGGACTGTTGACGGCGGTAAAACTTTTGACCAAAATTGCACCTAACCTCAAAATTAAGTCAGAATTTCCGGAAGAACAACTTGGAAATGTTGAATATGTAAGACCCTACAAGGCTGATCCGTTGGTACATCCTTATGCCACCGCCCTTTGCGCCTACGAGGGCTTTACTATCGGCACCGCACTGGAAAAAGGCACGAACGAGGACAACGGCAGGGCAAAAAATATCCCGTGTCTGCTCATGCACGGCACAAAGGATTTGATCTGCGACATTGAAGGTAGCCGCGAGTTTGCGAAGCTGCAGGATCCAAAAAGCTTCACGCTGGTCGAGTGGCAGGGATATTATCACGAAATCCACAACGGCGGTCCGAATGGCGAAACCGGAGAAGACGTGATTCAAAAGGCGATTGCGTTTATTAAGGGGCTGTAAAGAAAAATAATTGTGCAAAGGGATAATCTGTGATATTATGATAAGCATCTCGAAGTTATAAAGATTACGGGAAGGTCATGTCTCGTAAGGGGCGTGTGAGTAGAAATATTTTAATAGTTTATTAGAAGCAGGCAATCCAATTGTGTAAAAAAATGCAATTGGATTGCCTGTTTTTTGATGATTTATGAGAAAAAGCCGATTGACAGAATAATAAATATAGTATATCATATTAATATACTATTAAAATAAGTATAAATAATTTATATAAAATAAAATGCAAAAGAACACTTGTTTCAGCGAGGGGCTTATGTTAAAATATAGTCAGTCAAGAATATGGAGCCGGGCGGCTGAGCTGAAGTTCAAAAGGTCCTTATGGATTTGGAGAAGGGAGGCGGTACGTAATGAGGATTACAATAACGCTGAAGCGTTGGCGAATTACGATTTCGTACACAAAAAAAGCCGCTCCTGCTGACTCCAAGAGCGGTAAGGCTATCAAATAGCCCAAAATCGTAAATGGCGAAGCCGCAAGGCTCCCTCTTGACTCCATGCTAACATATTTCAGACACAATTGCAAGAAATATTTAGAGGAAGGAAAAGGCTTCAAATATGTATATCGCACATATCAACGAAAAATCAGGAAAAGTACAAAGTGTGAAAGAACATAATGAAAGTGTAGCGGAATTGTGCAGGCAGTTTTCGATACCGGAGCTACGGGAAATTTGTTTTGCAATAGGAAGATTGCATGACTTGGGGAAGTATTCTCGCAGCTTTCAAAGAAGAATAAATGGAGAAAATATCCATGTGGATCATTCTACTTCCGGCGCAGTGGTCGCACAGGCTCATTACAAAATGCCTGCAAGTATGATTGCCGGTCTTTGCATTGCAGGGCATCATGCCGGAATCCCGGATATGGGAATAAAAGGTGATTCGGCTCGCGAAGATTTATCTGCAACGCTCCGCACAAGAATCGCACAGAAGCTGAAACGCTGTGCAAAGGATCCCGGAGAAAATTTTGATAAATATAAAGACGAGATAAGCTTGCCGGAAATTGATGAAAAAAAGCTTTCGGCATTTATTTCAGAGGACTGTAAGAGCATGGACGATATGATTGATAAATTGGCATTTATCGTGCGCTATTGTTTTTCTTGTCTTGTTGACGCCGATTCTATCGACACCGGTAATTTTTGTGAGACAAGGACAGATGATGTGCTTTATGCAGACTTTCAAAAATGCCTTGAACGCGTAAGCAAGCATATCGACGGTTTTACCTGCGAAACGGAACTGCAAAAAGCGCGCAGAAGATTGCAGGAGCAGGCTTTTGCGAAGGCAGGGCAGGATTCCGAAATTTATCTGATGAATATGCCGACCGGTAGCGGCAAGACGCTTTGCAGTATCAAATTTGCTTTGCAAAGGGCAATTCAGAGAAACAAAAAAAGAATTATATATGTAATACCATATAACAATATTATCGATCAGACGGTAGCAGAATTTGAGAGTGTCTTTGGGAATGATGCGCAGATTTTGCGGCACCAGTCTTCTTTTTCTTATGAAGATATTGAAGACGTAGATGAAGATTATCGCAATGCGCAAAAGAACGGGACGGAAAATTGGGACGCCCCAGTTATCATAACTACAGCAGTTCAATTCTTCGAGTCCATGCACTCTAACAAGCGCGGAAAACTCCGCAAAATCCATAATATTGCTGACTCAATTTTAGTTTTTGATGAGGCACATCTAATGCCTATGGCATATTTACAGCCATGTCTTGAGGCAGTATCCTATGCGACAAAATATCTGAATAGTGAAGCTCTGTTTCTAACTGCGACTATGCCGGACTTTGAAACTTTGCTGAAGAAATACACCGTGTCAGGACAAAAGGTTTTAAACTTGATTGACGATACAAAAGAGTTTTCTTTATTTGAAAAGTGCACTTTCGAGAATTTGGGTGAATTATCCGTTGAAACGCTTCTTATCAAAGCATCCGAGGCGGCGTCCGCGCTTATTGTAACGAACAGTAAAAAAGCGGCAAGAAAGCTATATGACCTTGCAGAAGGAGATAAATACTATCTTTCGACCTATTTGACATCCATCGACCGCAAGCAAATCATCGAGGAAATCAAAGATAAATTAAAAACACTGCAAGAAGAATTTCCGGATCTTAAAAATGTGCCGGAGGCAAGAAGAGTCCGAGTCTTTTCAACCAGTTTGATAGAGGCAGGGGTAGACCTTGACTTCCAGACGGTTTTCAGGGAAATGACCGGACTGGACAGTATTTTGCAAAGTGGCGGCAGGTGCAATCGGGAGGGAAAACGAAAAAATGCCGTAACCTATGCTTTTTCCTTTGCGGGGGAAGAAATTCGGAGTAAAGCAACGAACGCAAGCGAACTTGCAAAAGGCATGTTTGATAAATATGAAAATATAGATGACGCAAGGTGCATTCGGGAATATTTTGACCGTTTGCTGGGCATGAACCACGAAAAAATCATCGGAAATACCATGAGCAGTTATTGTAAGGCGCCGGAGCGTGAATGCAAATATACATTTGACAGTATCCCGTTTCGGAGTTATGCGGAGAGTTTCCATCTGATTGACGATAAAACAGAATCAATCGTGATTCCGCAGGACGAGATGGGCCGCAAACTCATAGAAAGCATAAAATATCAGGAACATGTTAACAGCCGCAAATTGCAAAAATATGCCTGTTCTGTCAGCAGAAAAGAATTAGAGAAACTGATGAAACAGCATGTTATTGATGACTTTGGACGGGGCATTTGGTGCCTGACGAATGCGGAATATTATAACCCTGAGACTGGGGTTCGAATTGAATTAACCGACTATTTTCTATAATTGCAAACAAATTATATGAAGGGAGTGATTTTATGAGCTACGGATTCAAAATCCTTGTAGAGGGTGATTACGCCTGCTTTACAAGGAGTGAGTTCAAGGTTGAGCGCGTCAGCTATGAGGTACCGACGCCCGGAGCGCTGGAAGGTCTGCTAAAAAGCATTTACTGGAAGCCGGCAATTCGTTATGTAATTGATGAGATTGTCGTGTTCAATCCAATTGATTTTGCGAACATCCGGCGCAATGAAGTTAAAGACAAAGTGTCGCTGACAGCGATGAAAAGCCGTGTGAATGGTAAAGGCGGAGAGCCGGAAATTTATACATCGGAATGCCGCAGCCAACGGGCAGCGATGGTCTTGAAAAATGTCAAATACGGGATATCGTTTCATTTTGAGCTGACAGGACTGAAAGATGAAGAAGAAACGGAGAGCGAGAAAAAACATTATAATATCATCAAACGCCGCATAGAAAAAGGTCAGTGGTTTCGGCAGCCTTGTTTCGGTTGTAGCGAATTTCCGGTAAAACGGATAGAACCAGTTGAGGAATTTGACTACAACCTCATCAGCAGTGAATTGTTAGATTCCGGAGATGTTGACCTGGGATTCATGTGCTATCGCGTAAATTTCAAGGACGGAGGCGTTCCGCTAAATGGCGATTGGGAGAATCCGAAGTTCTCGGATCGCGCGATGACAGTATACTATCATCCGCACATGATAAACGGTGTGATTGATGTAAAAAAGTATAAGGAGGAACTGCGATGCTGATTAAAGCCTTATGCGATTATTACGATGTGATAGCAGAGAAGAACTTGGTGCTGCCGGACGGGTACTCCGAAGTGCCGATTAAGTATGTGATTGTGCTGACGCCGGATGGCAAGATTGAAGATATTATATCCTGCATGAAGACGGAGGAACAGCCGCAAAAAAATGGGAAGATAAAAGAAAAATTAGTTCCGCAGACGATGCGTTTTCCAAAGAGAACAGAAAAGCCTGGAATTGAGAGCAATACAATCGAGCACAGGCCATTGTACATCTTCGGATTGAATCTTGAAAAGGACAAGCTGAATCCTGTGGACAGGACAGGGAAAGCCGAAAAATCTCATCGCGCTTTTGTTGAGCACAATCTGCGATTTATTGAGGGGCTAAGTAGCCCGATAATTGATGCGTTCCGCAATTTCCTAATAAACTGGGAAGCGGAAAAAGAAACCGAGAATCGACATATTCTGAACTTAGGCAAGGAGTATGCAGGCGCGGGATTTGCATTTTGTCTCAGTGGAAATCCGGATATACTGCTGCATACCGACCCACAAATTAAAGAAAAATGGGAAAAGGAATATGCAAAGGAGCAGAGCAAACCCGGAGAATATCAGGCGCAGTGCGCGATTACGGGAGAGGTTTCGGATATCGCACGAATCCACAGCAAAATCAAAGGTATTGCCGGAGGAGCCGCTACAGGAGGCGTTCTGATTGGATTTAACAATCCGTCGGAAAATTCATATGGCAATGACCAGTCCTATAACAGCAACATTTCAGAACTTGCAATGCGTAAATATACGGAAGCGCTGAATTACATTCTCAAACAGCAGGCTCATAAGATTGTCATGGACGATATAACGATTGCCTTTTGGGCGATGGACGGCGGCGATGAACACGAAATGACGCTGCAGGAAATGCTGATGAGCCAGTCTTCCAGAAAAACAGCAGATGAGGTGAATTCCATGCTGAAAAGTCTGCTGTCCAGAGGCATGAATACAAGAATTACGACGAATGAATTGAAGGAACTGGATGAAGACTTAGACGGAAATATAGATTTTTACATCGTAGGTTTGAAACCAAATTCATCTAGAATTTCCGTTAAATTTCTCTATCACAAAAAATTCCTGGACATGCTCTGGAATTTAGCAAAGTTTCAAGACGAGCTGCAGGTCTCGGAAGAGGTAAGAGTTGTGTCGCTGCCTAGCATCAAAATGAATTGCATGTCATTGAAAGAAAATGATGGAAACTCAAATATGAAATATGTCCCTAGGAGCAGGGATGAAAAAATTAATCCGGAATTGTTCAGCAGCCTGCTGAAATCTGCAATCTATGGGAGAGCATATCCGAAAGCCTTGCTTGAGACCGTGATAAGAAAAGTGAAAACAGATAAATGTGTAACCAAAACCAGGGCGGGCCTCATAAAGGCTTACCTAATGAATAATTGGGAAAATCGCAGAGATGAAAAAAAGGAGGAATGGAAAGTGAGTTTAAATAAGGACAATTATAATGAAGCATATC
>CAVKSD010000035.1:0-17231 GCA_963658905.1 Bacteroidaceae bacterium | reverse complement strand
GGTAATCACCATGAGCAGAGCAAGCAATATACTTAAAACTCTTTTTTTCATATTTTCTTTCCTTTCTTGTAGATTTGGGATTTTTTTCGCTTTGAAATTTTTGCGAAAAGGCTTCGCGCAAAACGATTTTTTATTGTTTTTTTCAAAACCTTTTGCGCCCCCTAAAAGCCAAAATAAATATGACCTCCTTCCTGCCTATGAGAGCGACTTTTTTGTCTACTCCTCCCCTATGTATACGATAAGCCTCGGAGCTTCGATCGGCTCCGGAGTTTCCGCAAACAAAACCGGTTCGCAGGAGCAGGAATGCGCATGCGCCGATGCCTTAGGGGGTTGACGTGTCCAACTTATGGGGTCCACATCAATCAAATCATAGGTAGATTCAGTATAGCATAAAGGGGGGGTATGCAAGAGGAAAAGCTGAAATCGCAAGGGTTTCGGATGGCGGGCGAAGGGCAAATTTTCGTACTGAAAAAATTTTTGCAATTTATATATAACAAAAGCCGAAATTGTGTTATACTAATAAACGTATAAAATCGACGCAAAAATTGGAGGCTTTTTATGCTTGATTTAAATAAATATAAGAACATTCACTGCATAGGCATCGGAGGGATAGGACTCTCCGCCATTGCAGAAATTTTGATGTCCAGAGGATATAATGTATCCGGTTCCGACATGAAAGAATCGGATATGACGGATAAGCTGGCAAGGCAGGGGGCGAGAATTTTTATCGGCCACAAGGCAGAAAACGTTGAAAACGCTGACCTCCTAGTCTATTCGGCAGCTGTGGGAAAGGATAATCCTGAGATTATGCGGGCGCAGGAGCGAAATATTCCCATCATGACCAGAGCCCAGATGCTGGGACTTTTGATGGAGGGATACGAAAGCAGCATCGCAATATCAGGAACCCACGGAAAGACCACCACCACATCAATGGTTTCGCTGATTCTCGACAGGGCGAAGCTTTCGCCTACGATACTTGTAGGAGGCAATCTTTCGGAAATCGACGGCAATGTCAAGGTGGGGGACAGCCGGTATTTCGTCACCGAGGCATGTGAGTACATGGACAGCTTTCTCAGCCTGAAGCCGAAGATGGAAATAATCCTCAATATAGATTCGGATCATCTGGACTATTTCAAGGACATAGAGCATATAGTAAGCTCTTTCGACCGTTTCGCGCACCTCGTACCGCAAGACGGGACGATCATCGCCTACGACGCAAATCCTTTCGTGAACAGAATCGTTAGGAATATGGACAATGCGGTGACATTTGGGCTTAACGAAAATTGCGATTATTTTGCAAAGGACATTCGCTTCGACGGAAATGGGATGCCGTCCTTTGAGGTTTGGCATGGGGGAAAATCCCTTGCAAGAATCCAGCTACAGATTCCGGGAGAACATAACATTTTGAACGCGCTGGCGGCATTTGCCTGTGGGCACACACTGGGAGTGAACGAAGCCATTATAAAGGAAACTCTGGAAGCCTATCACGGCACCCAGAGAAGATTCGACATCGTGGGAACCACCGCAAAAGGCGTAAAGATAGTTGACGACTACGCTCACCATCCGACGGAAATCAAGGCGACCCTGGCGGCTTCTCAGAATGTGCCGCACAACAAGCTCTGGTGCATTTTTCAGCCTCATACCTACACGAGGACACTGGCGCTTTTCGACGATTTTGCCGAGGCATTTAACAAAGCGGATAAGCTGATACTTGCCGAGATCTACGCGGCGAGAGAAAAAAATATATACAAAATTTCATCGGAGCAGCTTGCGGAAAAAATCAAGGAGACTCATCCTACAAAGGAAGTGCTTTTTATGAAAGATTTTGAGGAAATCGCAAAGTATGTCGGCGAAAATGCCGAAGCCGGCGACTTGGTCATTACCATGGGCGCGGGGGATATTTATAAAGTCGGCGAAATGCTTTTGGAAAAGTAGGGGTGGGCCATGGACGAAAAGAAAAGAAACGCTCTGCTTGAGGAATGCAAGAGGTCTGAGGAAGCGCGCATGAATATTGCACTGAGACATATGCAGGCTGGAGTGAAATTTGTAGATGCAAGTTCCGCATATATCGACGAAAGCGTGAAAATAGGCGAAGGCACGGTGATAGGCCCGTTGGTTAGGCTAGAGGGAAGCACCGAAATCGGAAAAAATTGCATAATCAGGCAAAATACCAGAATCACAGATTCAAAGATTGCAGACGGAGTTGAGATCGAAAATTCCGTCATAGTCGAAAGCTCGATAGGTGAAGGAACGAAGGTCGGTCCTTTCGCATATATCAGGCCCGGAAGCAGGGTCGGCGCAAACTGCAAGGTGGGAGACTTTGTGGAAATCAAAAATTCATCCTTTGGAGACGGCTCAAAAGCGGCGCACCTCACATATATAGGGGATTCGGATGTGGGGCGCAACGTAAACCTTGGCTGCGGAGTTGTTTTTGTAAATTACGACGGCAGCGCAAAATACCGCTCAAAGGTTTCGGACGGAGCATTTATAGGCTGCAACAGCAACCTTGTTTCCCCGGTAAATGTGGGTGAGGGAGCCTACATAGCCGCCGGAAGCACCGTTACGGAAGATGTGGAGGGTGACGCTCTTTACATAGCAAGAGCACGCGGCACAAAGAAGCAGGGATGGGTTTCTGCAAAAGGGATTTTGAAGAGAAAAAAATAGCAAAAGTACAAAGAACACACAAAAGAAAGACGAGGTAAAAAACAGTGAGAAGCGGAGTATTTTCTGACTACAAAATTTTTACGGGCAATTCCCATCCGGAATTAGCCAAGGAAATCGCAGACATTATGGGTAAGCCCCTTGGAAAGGCAACGGTTACAAAGTTCAGCGACGGTGAAATTTCGGTGAACATCTGGGAATCCGTCAGAGGAATCGACGTATACATAATCCAATCGACCTGCAATCCGGTAAACGACAACCTTATGGAGCTTCTTATCATGATCGATGCCATGAAGAGAGCTTCCGCAGGAAGAATCAACGCAATTATCCCATATTATGGCTACGCACGTCAGGACAGAAAGGCAAAGGCAAGGGATCCGATTACGGCAAAGCTTGTTGCTGACCTCATTATGGCGGCAGGAGCCGACAGAGTCCTCACCATGGACTTACACGCAAACCAGATTCAAGGATACTTCGACATCCCCGTTGACCACCTGCTGGGAATGCCTATCATCGCAAAGTATTTCCAGGAAAAGGACATGGAGGATGTAGTTATCGTTTCTCCTGACCACGGCAGCGTTACCAGAGCAAGAAATCTTGCACAGTATCTCAACTGCCCTATCGCAATCATCGATAAGAGAAGACCTGAGCCGAATAAGAGCGAGATCATGAACATCATCGGTAATATCGACGGCAAGAACTGCATCATCATCGACGACATGATCGACACCGCAGGAACCATTTGCAACGCTGCGAATGCCATAAAAGACCTGGGCGCAAAAGCCGTTTTTGCGGCTGCAACCCACCCGGTACTTTCAGGCCCTGCCGTAGAAAGACTTGCGGCCTCTGCGATCGAAGAACTTGTGCTTCTCAATACCGTTCCGCTTCCTGAGGAAAAGAAACTGGAAAAGATGACTTTCCTTTCCGTTGCGCCTCTCTTTGCGGAAGCCCTGACAAGAGTATTTACCAACGGTTCAATCAGTGTGCTGTTTGACTAAAAATATAAACGAAAGGAACGCATCCCGTGTATATAATCGTAGGCCTCGGAAATCCCGGCAGAAAATACGAAAATACCAGACATAATATGGGATTTATAGCCGTAGACCTGCTTGCGGAGAAATACGGCATAAAAATCGACAAGATAAAATTCAAAGCCTTGGTCGGCGAGGGGAGAATCGCCGGCCAGAAGGTTTTGCTCGTAAAACCGCAAACTTTTATGAACCTCAGCGGTCAAAGCGTAGTAGAGGTGATGAATTTTTACAAGGAGGAAATCGAAAACCTCATAGTAATCTACGACGACATCGACATTCCCACCGGAAGCATCAGGCTCCGCAAAAAAGGCAGCGCCGGCACCCATAACGGAATGAGAAATATCGTTTACCTTTTGGGTGAGGACGGTTTTCCGCGGATTCGCGTGGGAATCGGCAGCGAGAAAAAGGTCGATCTCATAAATTATGTAATCGGCGGCGTGTCAAAGGGCGAAAAGGAGCTTTTGGAGGACGCCCTCACAAGGGCTGCGGACGCGGCGGCTTGCATCGTGGAAAAAGGAATAGACAAAGCCATGAACGAGTATAATGTAAGGCAAAAGAAGGAAGAAAAAAATGATTAACATTTCAGGAATATCCGAAAGCCGAACAGCTC
Source organism: Bacteroidaceae bacterium (assembly GCA_963658905.1). Lineage (GTDB taxonomy): Bacteria > Bacillota > Clostridia > Peptostreptococcales > Anaerovoracaceae > CAG-238. The sequence continues at coordinate 12,929 of CAVKSD010000035.1, read as the reverse complement.
CGGTCATAGCCGAACTTGCAAAAGAAAAGAATCAAAGCATTATCATCGTACCCACAGATGTGCGGGCGAGAAGGCTTGCTTTGGATCTTTCTTTTTTTGTCAGGGATAAGGAAATCATAACCCTTTCCGGGGAGGAGCAGTTCCTGCTGAGATTTGCGGCAAAAGACCATGAGACGCTCATACAAAGACTGAAAGCATTGAAAGCGCTGCGAACGGGAGAGCCGGTCATCGTAATCGCGCCGGTTTTTGCCGCGGTAAAAAAGCTTACTCCCCACAGCTATTTCGAGGAAACCTCTCTGAAAATAAGCTTGGGCGAGGAAATCGAAATAAGCAAGATAAATAAGAGCCTTGCGCTTATGGGCTACGAAAGATGCGATATCGTAGAAACCAGGGGACAGTATAGCATCCGGGGCGGCATCATAGACGTGTTTACGCCGGACGGAGACTATCCTTACAGAATCGAATTTTTCGGAAACGAGGTGGATTCTGTCAGGACTTTTGACCCGGAAAGCCAGCGCTCGGTGGAAAATCTAAAATATGTTGAAATTTATCCGGCGGAGCAGATCGTAAAGGACGAGGAAATTTTCAAACGCGCATCGAAGAAGCTCAGGGCGGACTACGAACGGGCGGCAAAGGAAATCAGCGCAAGAGACGAGGAAATCGCTCAAAATATCCTAAAAACCGCCGGCGAAATCTGCGAATATATCGAGCAGGTTTCAAATCTTCAGCTTCTGGAAAATTACATCGGATATTTTTATGACGAAACGGAATATATCTGGGACTATATGGCAGACGGGATTCTTATGGCAGATGATCCGGACAGAATCGAGGAAGTGCTGACTCATCGGACGCTTGAACTGAAGGAAGACTTCAAGGTCATGCTTTCGCGGGGTCAGGCAATCCCAAAGGATGCTTGCGTAATTTCTGACGAAAACGATTTTCGAAAAGCGTACAAATATCCCAATGTGGCGGTATTTACGCCATTTCCGAAGCGGATCGCAGGGATAGACAATTTCGACAAGGTATATAACCTGAACACAAGGCAGGTGCTTTCTTTTGGCGGCAAGATGAACGTGCTGGAGACGGAATTAAAGGCTTATGCGAAAAAGGGCTACCGCATTACCATAGTCTCATCCTCCGAGGAAAGGCTAGAAAACCTGCGGGAATTTGTGGAGAGAATCGGCCTTGAGGGAAAGGTAAACTTCGAAAAGGGAAGCCTTACCTCGGGAATCGACTTTCCCAGCGAGAAATTTTGCTATATATGCGAGGCGGACATATTCGCAGGTCACAAGCCGAAAACACGCAAAAAATTCAAGGACAAGGGCAGCAAAATCCAGTCTTTCTCGGATATGCGTGAGGGGGACTATGTCGTTCACGAAAACCACGGTATCGGCAAGTTCGTGGGAATCGAGCAGCTTTCCGTTCAGGGAGAGAAAAAGGACTATATCAAGATAAAATATGCGGGCTGCGATATGCTCTATGTTCCGGTGGAGCAGATGGACATCGTCCAGAAATACATCGGTTCGGACGGCGCTCCCCCGAAGATAAACAAGCTCAGCGGCGGCGAGTGGAAGGCAACCAAGGCAAAGGCGAAGGCGGAAATCGCCGTGATGGCAAAGGATCTCATCGACCTTTATGCCCAGCGCAAGATGCAGCCGGGACACAGCTTTCCGGCGGATACTATTTGGCAAAAGGAATTTGAGGACGCATTCCCATATGAAGAAACAGGCGACCAGCTCAGGGCCGCAGAAGAAATCAAAAGCGACATGGAAAAGCCTTTTTCCATGGATAGGCTACTGTGCGGCGACGTGGGCTTCGGAAAGACCGAGGTTGCGGCGAGGGCGCTGTTTAAGTGCGTTTCCGACGGCAAGCAGGCGGCGGTGCTGGTTCCGACGACCATACTGGCAAACCAGCACTTTTATACCCTGAAAGAACGCTTCGAGAAGTTCCCCTTCAAGGTGGAAGTTCTCTCGCGGTTCAGGACCGCCGCCCAGCAAAAGAAAATAATCGAAGATCTTGGGAAAGGTCAGATCGACCTTATCATCGGCACCCACAGGCTCCTTTCCGAGGACGTGAAATTCAAGGATCTGGGACTTTTGGTGGTGGATGAGGAACAGCGCTTCGGGGTTGAGGACAAGGAAGCCATCAAGAAGATGAAGCAAAATGTGGATGTTTTGACTCTTTCTGCCACACCGATTCCAAGGACCCTGAATATGTCCATGACGGGAATCAAGGACATGAGCATCATCGAGGAGCCGCCGGAGGAAAGGTATCCGGTGCAGACCTATGTGCTGGAGCAGGACGATATGCTGATAAAGGACATCATCGAAAGGGAACTTGGGCGAGGGGGCCAGGTATACGTAGTCTTCAACCGGGTAAAGGGAATACAGAAAATCGCGGATCGGATCTCGGAACTTGTGCCTGAGGCGGAGGTTGCGGTTGGCCACGGGCAGATGAATGAACACAACCTGGAGGATGTGATGGTTGGGTTCATAAGCGGCGAAAGCAACGTGCTTGTGGCGACGACGATCATCGAGTCGGGAATCGACATTCCGAACGCAAATACCATGATAATCATGGATTCCGACAGATATGGGCTTTCGCAGCTGTATCAGCTTAGAGGGCGGGTGGGGCGCTCAAACCGCATCGCCTACGCCTATCTGATGTACCAAAAGGATAAAGTCCTCACGGAGGTTTCCGAAAAAAGGCTCAGGGCGATAAGGGAGTTTACGGAGTTCGGTGCAGGCTTTAAGGTTGCCATGCGGGATCTGGAAATACGAGGCGCAGGCAATCTGCTGGGAACAGCGCAGCACGGACACATGATGAGCGTGGGCTACGAGCTTTATTGCAAGATGATAGATAGCGCCGTTCGGGCGCTTCAAGGAGAGATAATAAATGACGAAAAGGAAGAAGCTAGCATTGAATTTCCTGTATCGGCTTACATCCCGAAGCAATATATCGAAAACGAGTCCCTGAAACTTTCCATGTACAAAAAAATCGCTTCTGTCAGGAGCGAGGAGGACGAGGACGAAATCATCGATGAGATGCTTGACCGCTTCGGAGACGTACCTCAGGCGACCATCAACCTCGTGAAAGTTTCCCACATTCGCTATCTTGCGGGAGAACTTGCAATAACGCGGATTCACGCCGAAGAAACGGAGAAGCTTCCGGGGCAGAAGCTTACCGTAAAGAACAACGCCGCCGTGAAACTCATATTTGACTTTGCGGAGAAAAATCCTCTCAGCGGGTATGCTCTTTTCAATCTTACGGAAAAATTCGGGAAACGAGTTTTCATACACGGAGGCACTCAGCCTTTCATACGGCTTTCAACAGACCGCAGCCATATGCTTTCAGACAGCATAGAAATGCTGAATACTTTATATGCGGACAAAAAAACGGCAGACGTTCAAAAATAGAGCGCACTGCCGCTTTTTATTGCATCAGTTTTCCATTTGACGAGCAAGAAAATTTGCGCCGATTTCGGCTGCCTTAAGCTCCGCGTCACCGAGGACGCCTCCGGCTTTCGGCAAGATGGTAATAGAGCCGATGGGATCTCCCTGGGAAATAATGGGGACTATGATTTTCGCGTCGTTTAAGTAGCGATTCTTGCTTTGTATGATTTTGTCAAGCTCATTGTCTACTTTTTTGTCCGTGTAGTCTTTCTTATCCGCACCCTTTGCGGAAATCACCTGATCCGTGTCGGACACTATGATTGTAGCCCCCAAAACCTTTGAGACGCTTTCGGCGTATTCGTCGGCGAACTGCCCAAGCTCGCTGATGGGGGAATATTTTTTTAGAATGACCTCGCCGGCGTTTCCTGTATAGATTTCCAGAGGGTCGCCCTCCCGAATCCTCAGCACCCGCCTGATTTCCTTGGGAACCACAACCCTGCCTAAATCGTCTGCTCGTGTCAAGAGAGAAGCAAAAAAATTTTTGACCCCCGAAAAACCCTGTATTTATGCGGCTTTTCGAGATTTTTCGATTCTTTTTAATTTCCCAGAATCCCCCAATTTAGGGGGAGGGATTGTGTAATAATAGGGGCAAAGCCGTTTTTTTCTCAAAATCAGCAGATTTCTTCCTTCTGATTAAAGACATCTGCGAATACCCATTTGACTTCAATTTGCTCATTGCTTGTTACGATTACCTGCTCGATGGCATCATACAGATGCTCTCTGAGACCCGCATCGAAGTCGGCAAGAACCTTTTCGGCTTGGGAGACCTCCGCCTTTGTTTCAGCCTCATGCTCTTTGGCTTGAAGCAGGGCAAGGTAGTCTTTTTCAAGCCGTTCTTTTTTAGCGGTCAGTTCATCCGCTTGTGCGGTAATTTTGTCTTTGACCTTGATAAAATCCTCACGGCTGATTTCACCGGAGCGATATGCTTCATAGCGTTCTAACTTTTTGTCTCGGAACTGTGCCAACTCCTTATCAACCTGTGTGATAGCTCGGTAGCACTCCACGCTTGGAGAAACCGTTTCTTTCTTGACGGCTTGACCGGACTGCTTCACAAGGTTAATTTGTGCTCGCAGTGTTTCAATGAGGATTTCCTCCATTTCACTCCGTTTCAGACGAATACCGGAGCACTCGCTGCCTTGCTGATACTTGGCAGACGCACAGCTATAATATTGGTCCGAGCCGTAGGTCTTGCGGAGCTTTCTGCCGCAATGAGCGCAATAATAAACTCTGTCGGGCTGGTCACGAACCGCTTTGGTAACTTTCTTCGGGCTTCGGAGCATTTCATTTGCCTGCTCCCACTTCTCACGGGGAATGATTGCCTCGTGTGCGTCGGGATGAATTATCCACTCGCTCATTGGAACACGCCGTTGGTTCTTATCACGAATGAAACGGCTCTCCCTTGTGTGGTTGGTCATTACGCCTGCATATTTGATGTTGCGAATCATGTAGGCAATACGAGGGTGCGTCCATTGAGGTTCAGTCTTTTCTTTGCGGCGGACACCCTTGTACTCCTGCGGTGTCGGGATGCCTCTTGCATTAAGATTTGCGGCAATCTCGCTCGTGGTCTTGCCTGCAATCACGGCGTCGAAAATCTCACGGACAATCTCTGCGGCAGGCTCGTCAATCACCATCTTGTGCTTGTTCTCCGGCGACGGCTTGTAGCCGTAAGGAAAGCAGGTAATAAACTCGCCTTTTTCCTGCTTGGAGCGCATCGCCGTCTTGACCTTAGAGGAAAGGTCTTTGCTGTAATAATCGTAGACGAGGTTACGGAATGTGATGTCCATACCCGCTGTTTTCCCGTCGTGATTGGAGCTGTCGTAATGGTCATTGACGGAAATGAAGCGGACACCGAGGAACGGGAAAATGTGTTCCAAATAGTCGCCCACTTCAAGATAGTCACGACCGAAACGGGATAAATCCTTTACGATGATACAGCCGATTTCGCCTTGCTTTGTCAGCTCAATCATACGCTGAAAATCGGGACGGGAGAAATTCGTGCCGGAGAAGCCGTCATCGCAGAACTCCATGCGAGGAAGCCTGCAGAGGTCGGCAGTTTCCTCGATGCGCTTTGTAATAAGGCTGCGTTGAGCAGAAATGCTGTTGCTCTCGTCCTTGGCGGCATTACGCCGAATGTCCACATCTTCCTGTGAAAGTCTTAAATACAATGCTACCGCTTTCGGCATTTATGCCACCTCCTTCTTCAAGCGTTCTGTTATTTCCAGAAGCTCCTTGAACTCCTGCATATAATTGAATGTGATTTCAAGCGAACCGTCTGCGTGAACCTTTATCAGTTCCACACAAGCGTTTAGCATATCCTCGGACAGCTCAGTTGCTTCGGAATATTTCTCTGTAATCGCCGTCCATTTTTTTGTGCCGATGAGCTGTTCTTCTGTGTCTGCTTCATCGCAGGTCATCTCGCCTAAACTATGTTCAAGCTCTGCTAACTGCACCTGATACTTTTCCTTTTGCATCAGATATTCTTCATCATCAAGCAAGCCGTCCTTTAGGTCCACATACAGAGTGGAGATAATGGAACGAATATTACTTATCTTTTTGTTCAAAGAAATCTTGGCTTTCTTTTTTGATGAACTCTTGCCTACAGTCTGCTTCTGTGCGAGCAAGGACTTTATGATATAAGCGGAGTCCATAAACACATCCATTTGCGCACGGATGGCGTGGAATACAGCCTCATCCATATCAGCTTTTCTTTTTGTTTTGCTGGAACAGCCCACTTTTCCATGCTCCATATAAGTCGGGCATTGAAAAGTGAAGTACGCTCTATCCTTTTTTGTACTGATGGAGCGATGCAGCTTGATTCTTGCGCCACAATCGGCGCATACGAGCTTTGCGCCGTAGATGTTCTTCTCTTTCGGGAGATAGGCGTACTTTCCGTTGTTCGCCTTGGCTTTTTCTGCGGTCGCACGGTTGATTTCCTGCACCTTGTCGAAAAGCTCCTGCTCAATGATAGGCTCGTGGGTATTATAAGCGGTAACCCAATCGTCCTCATTGACAGGGCTATACTGAATGCCCTTGTAGAGACATTGCGTGGTTTTGCGCTGTGCCATGTGTCCGATATAGGTAATGTCCTTTAGAACATCGGTGACAATGTGCTTGTTCCAGAGGATTTTGCGTTCCTTCTGATTGTTGTTGGTTACAATGCCTCGGTCAGCCTTGTACTGACCGGGCGATGGTATCTCCATTTCATTGAGCTTTCTGTTGATGCCCATATAGCTCATGCCCTCGCTGCGCCATAAGTAAATCTGCTTAACGACAGGGGCGGTTTCGGGGTTCACAATCAGCCTGTTCTTATTGTCGGGGTCTTTCAGATAGCCGTACTTTTCCCACGCTCCGATATACTCGCCGTTCTCCATCTTGGTTTTCAGTGCGGAAAAGACCTTTCGGGAAATGTCTTTTGCATAAAAATCGTTGATGATGTTGGAAAGCGAAGCCGCCAGTCCGGAATTGTTTGTAATTGTCTCGGAATCGTAGTTGTCATTCACGGCGATAAAACGCAGACCGATAAACGGGCAAACCTTTTCCAAAAACTCTCCGGTCTCAACATAGTTTCTGCCGAGACGGGATAGGTCTTTCACAACGACGCAGTTTATTTCTCCAAGACGAGCCGCATCAATCATACGCTGAAATTCGGGTCGCATGAAGTTTGTGCCTGTAAAGCCGTTGTCGATAAACACAGCCGCTTTCCGCATCGTCGGGTCATTTGAAATAAAGTTCTCCAGATACTCAATCTGACTTTCGATGGAATCGGAGTCCTTGCCGTTGTCCTCGACGGAGAGACGGGCATAGATTGCCACATTATAAAGTTCTGTACGCTCAGAATGTGACTGACTGAGCGATACTGCTTGCTGTTTTCGGGATGTTCTTGCCATTCCAGCCAGCCTCCTTCATCACGATTATTTTGCTTTGCGGGTTTTTCCGCATCTCCAAGTATTCAAGAGCTGCGGCGAATTGGTCTGCGTGTCTGAACTTCACATGAATATCCTTGTTCTCGTTGATTTCGATACGCTCAATCAGGCTTACTATGGTCAAGCGTGTCAGCTTCTCGATGTTTTCGTACTTGCGGAACTGAGCAAACCACCCTTGGGCATTTGTCAAACCGCCCTCGACGGCTTTGCGTTGGCTCACAAGACCTCCAATCTGCTGTTTGATGGTGTCGATGCGGACATCGTAATCTGCTTTGAACGAATGGTATTCTTCCTTGGATATTAAGCCGCCCTTCAAATCCTCGTACAGTTCTAATTTGATTTGACGATATTTCTCCGCATCAAGCTCCATAGCGGATATTTGAGCGTCAATTTTGCGAATCTCACGCTTTTCCCAATCAAGGGCTTCCACACGGCTCATTGCATTATCAATGTCGATTGCCATTGCTATATGCGCCTGCACCGTGGCAAGAACTACAGCCTCAACCAATTCACACTTTATGTTGTGGGTCGTGCAGCTATCCTTGTCATGCTTGTTGCCGGAGCAGACATAATACTGATATTTCCTGCCGCTGACGGTCGCCGTACGATGAATCATAGCGTTCCCGCAGTCGGCACAGTAAATCAAACCGGAAAACGGATAGATTTCCTCGTTGCTTTCGGCTCTGCAGGTGTCCATACCGAGCACGGTCTGCACAAGTTCAAACTGAGCAGAGGTAATGATTGCTTCGTGAGCGTTCTCAACCCTTGCCCACTTGGATTCATCTTTTACAATCCTCGTCTTGACCTTGTAATTAGGGGTCGTGGTCTTGCCTTGCTCCAAAACGCCAGTGTAAACAGGGTTCTTTAAGATACGGAGAACGGCGACTGCACTCCATTGTGCTTTTGTCTTGGTCTTGAAGCTCGTGCGGTAGTTCTGACCGCATTTTTTCTTATATTCCATCGGAGACGGAAAGTGCAGCTTGTTCAAGTGATTCGCAATCTGTAAGGCGTTCCATCCTTCCTGTTTCCAGTTGAAGATGTTCCGCACGATGGCGGCAGCTTCTTCATCCACGATAAGCTGGTGCTTATCATCGGGAGAACGCATATAGCCGAACACGGCAAAGCTGTTTACAAATTCGCCTTTTCTTCGCTTCACATCTAAATTGGAGCGAGACTTGATAGAAATGTCTCTGCAATAGGAATCGTTGATTAGGTTCTTGAACGGAAGAACGAAATCGTTGGAATGATTTTCGGTGTCGGCAGAATCATAACCGTCGTTGATAGCAATGAAGCGAATGCCGAGCATCGGGAAAATCTTTTGAATATACTTGCCGGATTCGATATAGTCACGACCAAAACGGGAAAGGTCTTTGACAACGATGCAGTCCACACGCTTTTCACGCACGGCAGTCATCATCTTTTCAAACCCAGGTCGGTCGAAGTTGGTTCCGGTATAACCGTCGTCACAAAACTCTGTGACAAATTCAATGTCGGACTGCTTCCGCAAATAGCCGTGAATGAGGTCACGCTGGGTTGAGATGCTGTTGCTCTCGCTTTTGTCGGAAACAGAAATGTCGCCATCTTCCTGTGATAATCTTAGGTAGATGGCGGCACGATAAATCTTATCATTTAGTTTTTGCATAGTAACGCCACTCCTTTTATTTGGGGGTCAAGCCCGTCAAACAAACGGAGTTCCGCTGATTTTTTGTCCGTGATTATTATAGTTTATTCGATTGCGAAAATCCAGTTTGTCGGGAAGAATACAGCGATGTAATATTTCCCATTACATCGCCGCAATCATGTTCACGAAATTATCGTTCATTGTTCTGTCGGTGTCGGCGTAGGACACACGAACGACTGTGTTGCCGACTTTGAACATATAGGGGTTCTTGACTTGCTCCACATAAGATTTCACTCTATCATCAAGAGAGAGTGAACGGTCAATTTTGACATCTCGGATGTCAACCAGGGTAGCAAGCAAATCATTATGGCTCTGGGTTCTCTCTTTCATACTTGCACCGCCTTTCGATGATTATTATTAGCCGAAAATTTCCTTTTTATACTGTAGGGAGAGAAAACGAGCACCTAAGTCTCGATTCCGAGGCTGACTTTTATCGCTTTGTTAACGGAGCACATTTGCTCATCGGAAATTCGCCCTATAAATTTGATTACCCTCGATTTGTCGATGGTTAGAATCTGCTCTGTAAGTACGACAGACGGGCTGACGAGATTATCAACACCGACAAGGGCAAAATGAGTAGGCTGATTTGCCTTTTTCAAGTACCGAGATGTGATGGGCGCAACGATAAGCGTTGGACCATAATAATTTCCTACATTATTTTGAATTAAGAGTACGGGTCTACAGCCGCCTTGCTCAGAGCCGTAGTGACTACCGAGGTCAACAAGGTAAATATCACCACGGCGATAAGTTCTTTTGTCTTTCATATAGAAGCATCCTTTCTACACTCCTTGCGGATATGTAAAGGGCAAGCCGCAATTTGCAGCTCGCCCCGCATATCAAATATGGAAGACACACATAGTATATCGTCCATGAATTGTTGGGTTAATGCTTAATACTTCATCCTGGCTGCCTTACGCTGTCGGCACTCGCTTTCACGCCCGTGATTAACTTACACGACCTCTCACCGGATAGCCTGCGACGGTTGTTATCACGCTCGGACCATCCCTGGTGGGGAGTAGCACCTCTCCGTCCTCGTCGCCAATCGGGAGCTACCCGACTTTTCCGAAGCTGATATTTCTCGCTCGCACCTTTCGGCGGTCTTGACGTATCCTCCGGCTCGGCTCTTACAAGAGAGTTCGTTACCTGATAAAGCTATGAAATTGTCAAGGAGCAGCCATATCGACAGGGATTAAACTGTTACCGTCCGATATGGAGAAAGGGGCTTTAGATTTATGTCCCTTCACCTAACATAAATTTGGAGGCTGTTTTTCAGGGTGTTTTCTTGAACTTCTTCAAAAGTTTTTTCTTAGCTCCCTCAATGCTCTCATGAACGCTTTGAAATGCCACATTTTCAAGAGCTGCAATTTCGTCCAAAGTTCTGCCGTCAACCTCATACATCCAAAGTCTGCGGAACTGCGTTTCCGTCAGCTTGTCTTTGAGCTTGACGACCATCTCCGACGCTTTGCGGCGTTGTTCTGCTCGCTGGTGCTGCCGTTCCATAACCATATCAAAGGCGGGCACGGCAACAGCTGCCTCCGAAATGTCATCAATGGAGACTTGACGAATGCCTGCCAACACCTCACGTTTGTCCTCAGCGTGCAAGTTCTCGTCAGACCAAGCCTTGAAAGCAAGGAACTCATCCTCAGTTGCAAAGTCTTCACGAGTAATGCGGGATTCCTCTCCGTTGGCAAACTTGTAAACAACGGCATCGGGACTTTTCTTGTTGATTGAATAGAGACTGTCTTTTTTGAACATTTGCGTTTTCCTCCGATTTTTTGAAATTTGATTTTGGTTGCAGTCAAATTTCAGTTCGGAGGACCACGAGGAGCGTGTACCCTATGGAAAAGGATAAAAAAAATAAGGGGTGCTTCTGCGTTTTGCAAAAGCACCCCTCGTGAGGAATGTATTTTGGTTCAAAATAAAACCCCCATAAGTCAGTTTTTAGAGCTTTCGCTCTTAGAAACTAACTTACGGGAGTAGTTTGATAGTCGCACGGCGGTCAAATGAAAGTCGTTTCGCCCGCTTTTGCGTCAAACGGAAGTCAAATGGCGAAAAGTGGTGTCGCACAAAAGTCAAATGAGAGTCGCACAGAAGTCAAATGGGGCTATTATTCATCAAAAAGCAGGCAATCGTGGAGTGAACTGTCTTTGATGATATATTTCTTGAGAGTGGCGTACTCGTCCTCGGTCAGCCGGAGCTTGGCTTGCCCGATTTCCCGTTTTGCTATCTCAACAGCACCGGAATGATACATGGCGTACACAAGCCAATACTGTGCCTTTACATTTTCGGGGACGAGCTTGAGTGACTTTAAGGCGAAATGATGAACACCGTCGAAATCCTCGTAGCTCACAAGAATGGACAGCAGCTCATTGACCATGCTGATGTATTTCATCTTGAACTCTGTCGCTATGCCGACAAGCCAATGGTCGTCGCTGGCGGTTTGAAACACAGCCCCTTTATAGAGCTTGATTGCCCGCTTCAGCAGATGTACCTTGTGGGTCATCGGAATATCTTGCTGAACTTGTTCCCAGATGGTCTCAAACTGGTGAATATCGGTTTTGATATTGAGGGTCGCATTCAATTTATAACCGTTTGAAGTGTATTCTATCAACCTGTGCTTGCTGATAAGCTCAAACGATTTTCTAAAGCGGTATATATAACCACGAATATTCTTATTTATAGTGTCTGTGTCGGCGGTGTCCTCCGGATAAAGTGCATCGGCTATCGTAAGCGGTGAATGTGCTCGTTTCCCTTGAAGCATAACAAAAACAACGGCACGGGTGCTCTTGGGAGAGTTGAAGTCCTGTTCTTTCCATATACCGTTCTGTGTGATGATTTCCAAATCACCGAAAAAATTGATGATGATGTCCTTGTCGCTCTTGATCTCCTCCGGAGTAAGAGCCATTTTTGCACGGTCAAGCATCCTCTTTTGCACCAAAGCACTGTGGCAGATGTACGCAAAGCCAATACCCGCTCCGGTAAATGAATTGTACCGTGTGGGATTTCTGATTACAAGGAAACCAAGCGGCTTTGGTCCGAACGGTAGAGCAATCATGGTTTTAACGCCAAGCCTTTTATAAACAAGGTATTCCTGTGGAGACTCTTTCGCAATGACGCCTAAATCCGAGACAACAACAGGCTGCCTTGCCTTGATGGCTTTTTTCCAACTCTCCATCGGGAAGAAATTTTCAAACTCGCTTATAACCTGCAACGTTTTAATTTGGGGGTCGGGATTGTGCCACCATCCCGTGCTGGTAATCCCAAGTTCCACATCAACATAAAGGATGCCTGTCCAATCGGCAGCGTGAAAAGCACACGCAGTCCGTAAGACCTGCATAACCGTGTCCTGCGGGTCGTCAATGGCATGAATTTCAGATTCAAGTTTGCCGATGGTCTCAACCCGCTCAATGCAGTATGAAATAAATTCACTATCGTACTGAGAGAACTCTATGGGAACGGTCGGCGGGTGTATATCTTCTTGCGGCATCTCTGTTTTCGCTTGCTTAAATAAGCTACTGAAAATGTTAGCCATATTATTTTCCTCCTTTTCGCTGGTTTACTTGCTATAGGAAAAAAGACCGCAAAGCATCGGGGGTTATGCCGATGCCTTACGGTCTTTTCTTGTCGTTAAGATGTCGGCAATGAGGAAAGGCTAAATTTATGGTCTTTAGTCAGCCGGCTTGAAATGATGTCATGTAAACATGGGCTTCCCAACCACGCCCATCGCGGGATGCAACCTAACTTACTATGGTTCCGTATCAAACCCCAGGTTCATAGTTACCATTCCTTTCAAGTTATCCTTAACGTTTATTTTACGATCTCGGTGCAGTAGCGCATGAGCATCGTCGCCGCCTGTGCGCGGGTGGCGGTCCC
>CAVKSD010000034.1:0-17268 GCA_963658905.1 Bacteroidaceae bacterium | reverse complement strand
TTGCGACAGGAAATGCCGCCGAGAGTTGATTACAGCTTAGTTGAGCAATCAACGGCTTTTGCATATTTTAGGTACAATTCAAAGCGCTTACGAGCTTACTCCTCCACTTCTATTCCTTTGAGAATCTGCTCTACCGAACGGGACTTCGGATTGACCCTCTTTTCGACCATGCCGACGAGCCGTGTCAGGATGCCGGAGATTACAAAGTAGATGACAGCCGTAAAAATCAGAGCAAAGAATGCCTGATAGGTACGGGCGCGCACGAGGTCGGAGATTTTCGTCAGATCCTGGATAGCGATATAGCCTGCCACCGATGTCTCCTTAATTAGGGTGACAACCTCGCTTTTGTAGATCGGCAGGAAGTGCCTGGCTGCCTGAGGCAGCAAAATCTTGAAAAAGCTCTGGTTGTTGCTGTAGCCCATGGCAGTTGCGGCTTCGTACTGACCGTTTCCGATTGCACCGAAGCCCACCGAGAGCATATCATACATCGCACAGGCAAAGATCATCGTAAAGCCGACAATCGCAACAAGTGTTCCGCTGAGCCTGGTGGAGCCGAAGATGATATAGTAGAGGATCATCAGAAGCAGTACCGTCGGCATTCCTTGAATCAGCCAAAGCATGGCATTTGTCGCGCCATTGATAATCGGATTTCCCTTGCGGCAGAGGATGAAAACCACAAAGCCGATAACCGTTCCTAGGATGATGGAGCTCAGCGTGATGAGCAGCGTAATGCCGGCGCCGGAGGCAAAGAGCTTCCAGCGGCTTTCCTTGATAAAGGTATTTTCAAAATTGTCCTTCATGCGTTCCCAAAAACCGGCCTGTTCATCGGTTTGTCCCGGTACGACCATGAAAATATCGCAGCTGTAATAAACATCTGAAAGACAGGCATTGTCATCTCTTTCGTCGCTTAAGATGATGTTCATGCCGATATCGTATTTGCCGGATTCCGCACCGGGGGCGATGGACTCAAAGGACACCCTCTGGATATTCGGTGTGTAGCCGTATTCCCGGCAGAACCGAAAGATGAAATCTATATCGTAACCGCTATCGCCTTCTTCGTTGACATAAGAAAAGGGTTCATAGCCACCCTCGCAGGCGATAGCAAGCTCTCCGTTTTCACCGGTAAAGCCGCCCTGCTTAGTTTTGCTGGTTTCTGAGTCAAAATCCTTGACCCAGTAGGTGTACATTTCGTCCAGCATACCGTCTCCGTTTGGGCCGTGGTTTGCGATAAACTCGTTGATTTGCGCGAGAAGCTTTTCCTGCTTTTCGTTGTTTCCGATGATGACAGCCGCCTCACAAATCCCGGCACTTTCTTTCATTGCCGCAAGCTCAGGATGTGCTGCCACCGTAGCATAATAGCCGACTTCCTCGATGAGGTAAGCGTCGATTTTCTGTGAATTCAAAGCCAAAATCATGTCCTGGGGCATGGTAAAATACTGAATTTCCGCATCCGGACATTTGTCTGCTATATGGGTTTCGTAAAGGCAGCCGGTCTGCACGCCGATCTTTTTCCCGTTGAGGTCTGCGATGGTCTGATATTCCTCTGCATAAGCGGCAGACAGGGCACCGGTGAAAAGTATGCAGGTTACAAAGAGCATCAGCAGGAGGGACGCATAGTTTTTCGTTATTTTGTTATTTTTCATAGGGTTATGCTTCCTCCCATCTGAAATTGATTTGAATTAGATTATTGTAAATGCCCTGAGGCGGTTTAATAATTTGGTCAACCATTTCGACAGTGGACTTTTCGAGCATTTCAAGGAACAACTCATTGTCCGAATCTGTCGGGTCATGATGCTCGCCTTGGTAGCGTATGCTGAGGGTGAGCAAGTCCATCTTCTCCGAATAATCGACACGAACCAAAACCTGCGGCTCATCCGTCATTTCCATGACATTATTGACAACGATTTCTTCAAGCGCGATTTGCAGGTCACTGATTCTCTCGTTTTCAATCAAGAGCTTTTCGGCATATTGCTGCAGCTCGTCATAAGCCTCGGTAAAGTCGTAATCAACAGTTTCGATTTTATAGGTCAGCGAAGTGAGTCGCTTGATGAATTTGATGGTATTGGGCTTTTGGGGATGCTCAAAAATCTCCTTTGGAGTGCCTTCCTCATAGATGCCGCCCTCGTCCATGAAAAATACGCGGTTTGCGATTTTTCGCGCGAAGTCCATTTCGTGGGTTACTATCATCATCGTGATGCCGGATTTTGCTAGCATACGAATAACTGCCTGAACTTCTCCGATCATACCCGGATCCAAGGCGCTGGTGGGCTCATCGAAGAGGATGATGTCAGGGTCCATGGCAAGGGTTCTTGCAATGGCGATACGCTGCTGCTGCCCGCCGGAAAGATCCTCTGGATAATTAAGTGCCTTGGAACTGAGGCCGACGGTATTCAAAAGTGACATTGCCTTGTCGTAGGCTTCCTGACGGGAGCGGCCCAGAAGGGTTACCTGGGGATTCATGATGTTTTCAATGACCGTCAGATGTCCGAACAAATTGAATGACTGAAATACCATACCCATCTTTTTACGAATCTCGTTAAGGTCGCAGTTGCCGTCGTTGATGACCTGTCCGTCCACGATAATCTCACCGGAAGTCGGCTCTTCCAGCATATTTATACACCTTAGCAGGGTGGATTTGCCAGTACCGGAAGGCCCGATTACGGAAATCACATCGCCGGAGCTTATGGTAACATTGATATCCTCAAGGGGAGTAATGTCTTCAAATTCTTTTCTTAGATGTCTGAGTTCAATCATTTGGCGTATTGCTCCTTCACTGCTATTTGATGCGGCATAGCCGGAACATCATATCAGCTCAGTATACAACAGAATTCGACATTTCGCAATGAAAAATTAGAAATCTTTTCTTTTCAAAAAATATGGCGAAAACAGGAGGAATGTTGTATAATTTTGGCACGAGACTTGCTTTAGTTAAGGGCAAGGGAGGAGAGGCTATGAATATCAATGAATTTTACGACACTCTGGATACTTTATTTGCGGAGAAAAAAATCGGCGAGGCGGAAAAGTTTCTGCTGGAAAGCCTTGGGAAAGCTGAGTCGGAAAGTGATTTTGCCCTTGTAATTGCGGCGGCAAACGAGCTTGGCGGAATTTATAGGGTGCTTTCAAGATATCAGGAGGGTGCGGCGCTGTACGAAAAAGCCTTGGATGCCCTCAGAAAAACCTGCGACGCTGAGGGAGAAAATTATGCCACCACGCTGATAAACTACGGCACTATTCTCAGCATGGCGGGGAAGCTTGAGGAAGCGCTGAGCCGCTATAATGAGGCGGTAAGAACCTTGCAAATGCAAGGAATTGAGGGAGGCTATCGGATGGCGGCACTCTACAACAATATGAGCGGACTTTACCAGAAAAAAGGCGATTTGAACGCGGCGGCAGCATACATTCATAAGGCTTTGCTGATTATAAAAAAACTTTCGGACAGCGAAGTTGAGGTTGCCATCAGCTACAGCAATCTTGCGGGAATTTACATTCGCCTCGGGAACCTTGCGGACGCGGAAAAATATGCACAGCAGGCTGTCTCAGGCTTTCGTCAGATTTCCGGAGACAGTGATGTTCACTACTCTGCTGCGGTTTGCGCTTTGGGAGAGGTATATTTTGCAAAGGGCGAGTACGAAAAGGCAGAGGAAATGTTCAAAGAGGCGCTGGGGCTTATCGCAAGGGACTACGGAAAGGATAATGACAGCTACAGAGTTGTGGCGCGAAACTTGCAAACGTGCCGGGGAAAGATCGAGGGAGAGTAAGAAATGCAAGGACTGGAAATTGCGGAAAAATACTTTGAGGAGTACGGGATAGATACAGTGATGAGTGCCTGCCCGGCGGCTGCCGCCGCCGGCCTCGTCGGCGAAGGCTCCCAGTGCTTTGGCTTCGACGACGAGATTTCGCGGGACCACGATTTCGGGCCGGGCTTTTGCATTTGGCTGCCCGCCGAGGATTTTGCCCACCACGCCGCGAAATTGCAGGCGCTCTATGAAACTCTGCCAAAGGAGTTCATGGGGCTTTCCACAGACAACATACAGGATAGGAGCCGGGTGGGAGTCATGCGCACCGACCAATTCTATTTCAAGTATATCGGACTTTCAGAGCCTCCAAGGACGAATCGGCAGTGGCTTTTTTTGAAAGAAACGAGCCTCGCGGTCTGCACAAACGGAAAGGTTTTCGAGGACGGGGCAGGGGAGTTTACGGCCTTCCGAGAGGCGCTGCTCGCCTACTATCCGGAGGATATTTTGCGCAAGAAGATCGCCGCAAGAGCCGCGGTAATGTCACAGGCGGGTCAGTACAATTTGCTAAGATGCCTTGACAGAGGCGACCGGGTAGCGACTCTGCTTGCTCTCGCAAAATTCGCAGAAGCCTCGCTTTCAATGGTATATCTATTGAACCGAAGGTATATGCCTTTTTACAAATGGGCTTATCGAGGCGCGAGGCAGCTCGAAAAAATGCAGCCTGCGGTAGCAAAAATCGGAGAGCTTTGCGCAGGACTTGACAAAGGAGAGGCGAGCATCGCTACCCTCAGAGATAAGGCATTTGATCTCACCGAGTCTATCTGCAAAGAAACGGCACGGGAGCTAAATTTGCAAGGCTTTTCGGGCTCAGGCAGCGCGTTCCTTCAGGATCATCTGAGGGAAATCATGGGCGGAATAAGAGATCCGGAGATCCGTGCCCTGCCGCCGATATTCGACTACGGATATTAGCATAAAGCAAAATAAATGTTGCATAATATCCACTGTGAAAACTTGCGCTTGTGGATATTATAGATTGTATCGCCGTGCCATATATTTGCTCTTTGATGGTGCTATGTGAGCAAATGGGCACATGGCGGAATATACCATAAAAGCTTCGCATTTATGGTATATCCAAAGCAGGAAGGAAAGGTGAGAAAAGTGAGCGAAAATATCCTAAAAGCCGTTCAAAATAACGAAAAAATAAGCAAAATCATCGAAATCGAATGGAATATGTTTCAAAATGTGAATAATATCGGCGGCAGGGCATCATGCCAGGACGACCGAGAAACCTTTGTGATCATGCGCAGAAGCCAGTTCGAGAACTGGCCGGAGGAACTCCTCGCCGCATATCTTGACTACATCGAAAATGCACAGCGCACGGGACGCAATCTCATAGCTGAAAAATACGGACGCATGATGCGATATACCGAGCCGGGCTATTACGAAGAAAACATAAGGCCATATATCCCCGCGCTTCCTGCGCATTCGGAGCAGATGATTGAAGAAATAATCGAGATCATCGTCCCATGGGAAAAGGACTTCGCGGCGAAGTATCCGAAGCTTGGCAAGGCGAGCCGCCCCGTTACCGCAGAGGGTGACGCAAGCGGATTTACATCCATGGAAACATATGCACGGGGCGAGCTTGGAACATATTCTGCGGAGCTTCTTTCGCTCTACCTTGCATATATGAAAAAGCTGAAGGCGGAGGGAAAATCCATATCCGTGATGGACAGGGAGGTAATGACAAGGCTCTACGGCTACGATTCCATAGAAGAAGCAGAAAACAGTTTGTGAAAGCAAACTGTTTGAGCGGCGAGTCACATTGTTTGAAGTGCCGCCAAATGCATAAAAAGCCGCAACAAAATTGCTGTAGCGCGATTCCGCAGGGGTAAACAAAGCTTCTAACCCCGAGGACTAAGCAGCAAGGCAATTTATGCCTGCGGCTTTTATTTAATTGTGCACAAGCTTGCAATTCAGTTCAAGCCGCGCAAAAAAAGGGGACCGCATGCGCAGTCCCGGAAGGCATTTAGGAAATGTCTCAAGCGACATTTCAAAAAAATTTGGGACCGCATGCGCAGTCCCGGAAGGCATTTATAAGAAACTCTAATGAGCTTTAGCTTGCGATGTACCACACGCGGCAGGGTCTCACACAAAAGCTGCCGCGCGCATCATCTAGGAGAACTGTAGGTGAAAAGAAACTCTTGGCACTGTTTCTTTGCTCCTTCAATTTACTATATGATAGCACACAGCAAACCTGTTGTCAAGCATTATTTGTTGTCTGACAACAAATATTTTTCCATGAGCCTGTAAACCGTCTGCCGAGTAACTCCCAAAAGCTCGGAAGCCTTGGTTTTATTGCCTTCTGCAAGGCGCAGGGCTTCTTCAAGCAGGGCTTTTTTCGCCCTATCAACTTCCGCTTTTTTCTCATCGAGGGTATTTTTTTTCAAATTATTAGATCTATTTTCCCTTGGGACATTCAATCCGTCGTTAAAGCCGTTGCCAAACCCGCCGCCCAAGCTGCCTCCCGCAACATCGTCAACTCCGCCGCTAAATCTTGCGTCCGAATTTTCTGCCGTAGCTTTGCTAAATTCATCAGCCTTACCAAACCCGCCGCCTGCGAAGCTACTTGCTCCGGTTCGATCGCCCGCCTTGCCGCCTGCGAAGCTACCTGTTTCAGATCCGCTCCACGTCTCAGATTCAGCCATGCGCTCGGAACTTTCTCCATCTTCGGCGCCGATGGCATAGCCCTTGGAATAAATGGCGGCGCGAAGGATCCCTTCGTCGATCTCGCTTCCCTTTGACAGAATCGCCGCCCGCTGAATCACGTTTTTAAGCTCCCTGATATTTCCCGGCCATGAATATTCCAGCAGGCTCTGCTTCGCGGCGCGGCTCAGGGTTTTGACTTCGCCGCCGCTGACCTCCGCCGCCTGCTCAAGAAACGCCTCCGAAAGGTCGATAATGTCCGAAAGGCGCTCGCGCAGCGGCGGAATCTCAACTGTAAGAACCTGAAGCCTGTAGTAGAGGTCTTTTCGGAAAAGCCCCTCGTCAATCATCTTTCGTAGATTCCTGTTCGTGGCGGCGATGATACGGACGTTTACGAGGGTGGGTGTGTTGCTGCCGATTCGAGTAACCTGACGGGTTTCAAGCACTCTCAGGAGCTTCGACTGAAAATGCAGCGGAAGCTCCCCGATTTCGTCGAGGAAAAGGGTTCCCCCGTCCGCAAGCTCAAATTTACCTATTTGTCCGGACTTTGAAGCTCCCGTAAAGGCGCCCCCAACATAGCCAAAAAGCTCGCTTTCTATGAGATTTTCCGGGAAATTTGCGCAGTTAATGGCGACAAAAGGCCCGTTTGCCCTGTCGCTCTCGTTGTGTACCGCCTGGGAAAAAAGCTCCTTGCCTACGCCGCTTTCACCGACGATCAAAAGGCTGTAAGGATTTGTCGCATATTCTTTCGCCTGTTTTATAGCGCTTTGCAGGGCAGGGCTTGTGCCGATAATCGAATCAAAGGTGTATTCCGCTGAAAGCCCCATGATTTTTTTTGTGGATGTGAGGCTGACCTGCTGGGTCGATGAAATTTCAATCATTCCCTGCACTCTGCCCGCAAAGTCCTTGATGGGATACATATTGTAGGAAACCAGC
Organism: Bacteroidaceae bacterium; assembly: GCA_963658905.1. Classification (GTDB taxonomy): domain Bacteria; phylum Bacillota; class Clostridia; order Peptostreptococcales; family Anaerovoracaceae; genus CAG-238. Next base: position 9,892 of record CAVKSD010000034.1, on the reverse strand, counting down.
TGCATACTGTTAGAGGAAGACTCGGCAGTAATTCCCACCTCCCAATCCAGCATTTTCTTGCCGGTGCGCAGAACGTCAAGCATTTTCGGTCGATTGGAGTCGGTTTTCATAGAGTGAATTTTAATGCCGGATTGCTTGGTTATGTCCAGAATATTCATGCCGATGAGAGATTTCAGATCCTTGAGATGCATGTCCCTCAGGTAAGCGGCGTTGCCGTAGACAAGGCAGGCATTTTTGTCATAAATCGAAACCGCATTATCCGTGGAGTCGAATGCGTCCACAATGAATGCCAGACTGCGAAGCTCCTGCTCCGGCTCTTTTACTAATTCCGATATGATTTCCGATGGTTTCATAAAAATCTCCGTTCTGCCCCCATGAGAACATGAGTCGGCGTTTCGATAGAATAGATCATTTTCTTTATCTTACCACAAAAAATGCGTGCTTGGCAACAATCCTCCGAGGGAAAGCGCCCTGCGCGCATCTTTTTTTGACAGTTTTCACTTGTTTTCAGTGAATTTCGCCGGATTTTGCATCTTCTCACAAAATCAGTCAAGCAGAAACCCCTCCGGAAACGGGTCTTTCGGGTCCAAAATCCACGTTGCAAAGCCCATTATGCAGGCATTTCCGGTAACTTTCGGAATGATTGCAGGGATTCCGCCAACGGTGGTTTCCTCAACAACCTCGCATTTGAAAATGGAGCCGATGATGCTTTCGTGGTTGAAACTTTCGCCAACCTTAAGCTTGCCCTCTGCAACAAGGAGTGCGGCTTTTGCTGAGGTTCCTGTTCCGCAAGGGGAACGGTCAACCACAGTAGGAAGCGCCACTACGCAGTTTTGGATGTCTGCCTCCGGGCTCTTAGGCGGGCCTGCAAACTCAACGTGAGTCACCTTGTTTACGAAAGGAAGTTCAGGATGTTTGATTTCTACCTGAGCGTTGATATCAGCCGCAATCGACTGAGCCGCAGCGATGAGCTTCGAGGCGTTATGCGGATTGATCTCAAGACCGACCTTTTCCGCGGGAAGAATTGCATAAACATTGCCGCCCCATGAAATGTCAAGGGTGAGCTTGCCAAAATCCTTGGTATCCACCGTAACATCGCGTTTCAGCACCATGGCAGGAGCGTTAAGGAAAGACACTTCCTCCACAACGCCGTCATTTACCTTGGCTTCCACGGTGATGACCCCTGCCGGTGTGTCGAACTTGAGCGTTGTAAGAGGTTCCTTTACCTCCGCAAGTCCCGATTCGATCAGGGCTACCGCTGCGCCGATGGTATCGTGCCCGCACATAGGCAGCCAGCAGCTTGCCTCAAAATACAGCACTCCGAAATCCGTCCCCGGCGTGCAAGGCTCCGTAATCAGAGTGCAGGACATGATTTCGCTTCCACGAGGCTCATAAGCCAAAAGTTTGCGGAAACTGTCCTCGTTGTCCCGCATATAAACAAACTTTTCTCCCATGGTGTTTCCGGGAATGTGTCTGAATCCGCTTACGACGGTGCGGGTCGGATGTCCCAAGGTGTGAGTTTCTATCGTTCTGAACATTTTTCTTGCTTTCATCTCGATTTTTCCTCCGGTTAATAAAATTTGATGTAGATGTAATAGTAACAGTAACCAAATTCTTATGCAAGAATCAAACCAACTTTGAAAGAGCGTGGAAAATTTCCAAAATAAAATAGAGAAAATAGAAAATAGCCGCCGCATACCGAATGGGTGTAATAAAAATATTACGCTGTATAAAAAATGCGACACTGACTGTAACAAAAATATTACAAAACCAAGGGAATATCCCTTGGCACGACTTTTGCTCTTTATAATGCCACATAAAACCATATAGAAATAGAAAACGAATAAGAAAAATTTGGAAGGAGCAACGCAATGATTTTTAACATACAAAAATGCTCGATACACGACGGGCAGGGGCTTAGAACCTTGGTATTCCTGAAGGGCTGTCCCTTGAGGTGCAAATGGTGCGCGAATCCCGAATCCCAGTCTTACCTGCCGGAAATCATGGAGTCGCCCAGCAAGTGCATAGGCTGCGGAGCCTGCATGAGAGCCTGCGGAGAGGGTGCGATTTCCATCAAAGAGGACGGACCGAGAATCGATCGGCAAAAATGCGTAAACTGCTTCAAATGCACAGACGTATGCTATGCCGGCGCAAAATATCCGGAAGGCAGAGAGTATACCATTGAGGAGCTTTACAAGGAAATTGCAAAGGACAAGATTTTCTACGATATGAAAGGGGGAGGCGTTACTTTCTCCGGCGGCGAGCCTCTGACCCAGCCTGATTATCTTGCCAAAATCGCAAAGATGTGCAAGCAGAAGGGCATTCACGTCCAGCTTGAATCCTGCGGCTGCGGCAACTACGAGCAGTTCAAGGAAGCCCTGCCATTTGTGGACGCCATGTTCATGGACATAAAGCACATGGATTCGGAAAAACACAAGGAACTCACCGGCGCAGGCAACGAGCTGATCCTAGAAAATATCCGCAAAATCGACGCTTTCGGAGTGCCTATAACCATTCGCACACCTGTGATTCCGGGCGGCAATGCCGACATTGAAAACATAAGAAAGACCGCAGAATTTATCAAAACTCTTCCAGGTGTCAAGGAATATGAGCTTCTCCCTTACCATCAATTCGGAGTGGGCAAATACAAGGCTCTTGGCAGAGAATACGAGCTTGCAGATATCAAGCCGCCGACAGACGAAGAAATCCGCGCCCTCGTAAAAGCGGCAAACGATGTATTTGCAGGCAGCGGAAAAGTCTGCTTCTATACAAAAGACAACGCTCGGGAAGTGGTCATGTAGTGAGGCGAGAAGGAGAAAATATATGGCTGATTCACAACATCGGAATCGGCTCGGTAGGCGGGGCGGCAAGCGATACATTTACGATAATTTTCGTACTTGTTTCTATCTATCGCTTCGGCTGGAAATCGCTGGGCGAGAACAAGTTTGGCAAGGAGTAGTGAGATAGATCTCAGCCTTGCTATAATGGCGTAAATTTTCTCAAATTTACTGTCAGACAACAGATATAACTGGCACAAGTTTTGCAATATAAATTTGCAAAAGTAAATACAAAATTAAAAGACAAAACTTCAAATTTTACGAAGAAATTATGAAAGATTATTAAGATACGGAAAGGAGAACATTATGCTAACAGAAAGAATCGCAAGACTCAGCGAAAGAGTCCGCAACACACAGGCAACCGTTGACCTGGACAGGGCAAGACTTATCACAGAATTTTATAGCCAGCCTTCCATGGACAACTTCATTCTCAGGAGAGCAAAGGCATTCAAGTATTACCTCGAAAACATGGAGATCTTCATCGACGAGGACGAACAGATGGCAGGCCACCAGGGGAGCCGCATCCAGTCGGTTATCATGCATCCGGATACGACCAAATGGCTTTACGACGATTTTGACACGCTGGATAACAGACCGTCAGACAATCTGGAATTTCGTTCCGAGGAGGACAAGGCAGAGCTTAGAAAGATCGTAGAAATATGGCACGGCCATACTTTGGGAGATTTCACCTCCGCCCTTTTGGACGAGGACATGAAAGAAATGATCGCGGCGGGCATCATGACTCACGGAATTTCTCAGCAGTCAACCATGAACCACTCGCCTGATTACGAACATTTCATCAAAAGGGGTTACAGATATTATATCGACCAGTGCAAAGAAAAGCTTGCAGAGCACAAAATCAAAGACGTTTACGATATGGAGCAGGTGATTACATGGAAGTCCATGATCATCGTCATGGAAGCCATCATCGGACTTGCTCACAGATATGCGGATCTGGCAGAAAAGAAAGCCGCAGAATGCACGGACGAAAAGAGAAAGCAGGAACTTCTGACCATGGCGGAAAACTGCCGCGTTGTTCCGGAAAACCCGCCAAAGACTTTCCTGCAAGGCACTCAGATGGTCTGGTTCCATCACCTTGCAATCACACTGGAAGCTTCCGGCGGCGACCACAACCTCGGAAGATACGACCAGTATATGTTCCCGTTCTTCGAAAAGGAAACCGCAGAGGGCAAACCGGAAGAATATTTTGCGGAGATCATCCATGAGTTTAAGCTGAAAGTCATGGAAATGTGGAACGTAAGAAGCTACGCAGAGTCCATCGCAGACCCGGGCTGCCCGCTTTGGATGCACATAATCCTCGGAGGTCAGAAGACCGATGGAAGCGACGCCTGCAACGAGCTTACCCGCGTATTCCTGCGCTGCCTGCTTGACCTTCAGACAGACGAGCCTTGCATTTCCTTCCGTTACCATCCGAATGTTGACGAAGAAACATTTAGACTCGCGATCAAGGCGGCAAGAGACACCGGCGGACACCCGGCATTCTATAACGATACAACGGCAATCACATATTTGCTACAGCTTGGATTTACCCTCAAAGAGGCAAGAAACTGGGGTATATGCGGCTGCATCGAACCGCAGGTTCTGGGAATTTCCGATTTCCAGAGCAATCCGGGATATTTCAACCCGATCAAGATTTTGGACATCATGCTCCACAACGGCTACGATGTAAACACAGGAAAGAAAATCGGCCTCGAAACCGGCGATCCGAGAAACTTCAAGGATATCGAGGATCTCAAAGACGCATTCCAAAAGCAGATTCAGTTCTTCATGGGTCGCTTCGTGGAAATGTATAGCAGAACCCTTGCATGGCACACGTTTACCCTGCCGACCATCACAGGCTCAACCCTTGCGGTAGGCTGCATGGAAAAGGGTAAGACCTTGCAGGAAGAAGGCTCAAACCACCACTATACTGCGATTGCAATCACCAGCATGGCGAACGTTATCGACTCCATCGAAGCTATCGATGCCTGCGTATTCCAGCAGAAGGCCATCACCATGGACGAACTGCTCGACATGCTTGACCACAATTTTGAGGGACACGAAGACAAGCGCCAGATGCTTCTTAACCGTGCGCCGAAGTTCGGAAATAACATAGAGGAAGTTGACAAATATTCCTACTGGCTCATAGATATGCTTGATACCGAGGCGAAGAAATATCGCGATCCGATGGGCGGGCCTTACACGCTGGTTGTTGCGACACAGGCTTACAACGTAGAACTCGGAAAGCTGGTAGGCGCTACCGCCGACGGCAGACTGGCGACTACGCCCCTTGCAGACAACGCCTCCCCGATGGCAGGCATGGACGTAAACGGGCCAACCGCGGTAGTAAACTCTCTTGCTTGCTGCGACCCGCTGGTACCGGAAAGCGGAATGCTCTTTAACCAGAGATTTGACCCGCAGGTTTGCGCAGGAGAAAAGGGACTTGACATCATCGAAACCGTGTTCAAGGCTCACTTCGCAAAGGGCGGCTTCCACATCCAGATCAATGTACTGGACGACAAGACCCTCAGAGCGGCACAGAAAGAACCTGAAAAATACAAGAACGTGCTTGTAAGAGTTGCGGGCTACTCGGCATACTTTGTTGACCTCAGCGAAGAAATCCAGAACAATATCATCGACAGAACGATCCAGAAAGGACTGTAATGTCAAAGAAGTTACAATTTACCCCAAGTTATAAAATTGTAAAATTGCAAGGAGTATGAAATGTTAACACAGAGAATAGAAAAAATTAGGGATAGAATAAGAAATACCACACCGACCATCTGCCTCGACAGAGCAAGGATCGCCACGGAGTTTTACAAAACTCCGTCGGTGGAACCTTATGTTCGCAGGAGAGCGGAGCTTTTCAAGCTGGTAAACGAAACAAGACATATATATATTGAAGAGGACTCGCTTCTTGCGGGAAGCATCGCCTCAAGAACACATGCGGTTCCGGTTTTTCCGGAAATGATGAACTGGCTTTCTGAGGCTGTTGAAACCTTTGATACCCGCCAATTCGACCCGTTCCAGTATATGCCGGGAGAAAAGGACGAGCTGAGAGAGATTGCAAACACCTGGAAAGGACATACTTTCGGTGACTACACCGACGCAATCATGACAGAGGAAGAGCATGAACTGGTGAATGCGGGAATTTTCACCAGAGGCATCCAGCAATGCTCCACCATGTGCCACGCGCCTGACTATGCTAACCTCGTAAAGAGAGGCTACAGATACTATATCGACGAGTGCAAAAAGCAGATCGAATCTCTAAACGACCAGATGACCATCGAAAACACAGACCAGAGAATCAAGTGGGAAGCAATGATTACCGCTATGGAATCCGTGATAACTCTGGCTCACAGATATGCAAAGCTTGCAGAAAAACTCGCAGCAGATTGCAAGGATCCTGAGCAGAAGAAAATGTACGAAACAATCGCGGAAAACTGCAGGGTCGTTCCGGAAAATCCACCGCAGAACTTCCTGCAGGCGGCGCAGCTTGTGCTTTTCACCCACGATGCTCTCATGACGGAAAACATGGGCTACATCCACGCATTGGGAAGATTCGACCAGTATATGTACGACTTCTACAAAAAGGACATTGCGGCGGGGGTTCCTGAACAGGAAATCGCAGATATTATTCACGAGTTCAAGCTGAGAATCGAAGAAATGTGGTACCTCAGAGACGAATTTGAGTCCGGGGCATATCCGGGCTGCGCTCTTTACATCCAGATGACCCTCGGCGGTCAGAAAGCAGATGGAACAGACGCCTGCAACGAGCTGACAAGGCTGATTCTGCGCGGCATGGAAGACCTGCAAACCAAAGAACCGCCGGTTTCCTTTAGATACCACGACAATGTAGATGAAGAAACTTTCCGCCTTGCAATCAAGGTTGCACTTACGGGCGGAAGCCACCCGGCATTCTTCAATGACAACAACGCTATTCCGGCGCTGATGAAGCTTGGATTTACTTTGGAACAAGCGAGAGAATGGTGCCTGCTGGGCTGCACAGAGCCTATCGTACCGGGAATTTCCGACTACCAGTCCATGCTTGGATTCTTCAACACCATCAAGGTATTCGAAGTTACTCTTTATGGCGGAAAAGACCCTGTATCCGGCAAACAGATCGGCCCTGTAACTCCGGAAGCAAAAGACTTCAAGTCCATGGAAGAACTCAAAGAAGCATATCTTACTCAGCAAAGCTATTTCATCAAACGCTTTGTCGAGAAGTTCAACCGCATGGTTTCCGTTCACGCATATACAATGCCGACCCTTGTAGCTTCCGCATTTACGCAAGGCTGCATCGAAAAGGGCAAGCTCCTTCAGGACAAGGGCGCGGACTACAGATGGGACGCTATGGCTATCACAGGTCTTGCAAACATCGTAGACTCCCTTGCAGCAATCGAAGAATGTGTATTTAACAAGCATTACATCACGATGCATGAGCTTATGGATCTTCTCAAGACCGACTTTGAGGGCAGGGAAGATCTTCGCCAGATGCTTATAAACAAAGCGCCGAAGTACGGCAACGATATCGAGCAGGTTGACAAGTTTGCACAGTTTGCCGCCGGCAGCGTAGACGAAGAAATCAAGAAATATACAGACGGAAGAGGCGGCAGCTTCATTTCCGTATGCGCTACCCAGTCCTATAACGTTCAGCTCGGTAAGAACATCACGGCGACGCCGGACGGCAGACACGCATTCACACCGCTTGCAGACAACGCTTCCCCGATGATCGGCTGCGACACCTGTGGCCCGACGGCAGTTGTAAAGTCCCTTGACTCCATCGACCAGGGAAATCTTCAGGCAGGAATGCTGCTCAACCAGCGTTTCGACCCGCAGATTGTAAAGGGCGAAAAGGGCATAGACATTCTGGAAACCGTACTGAAGGCTCATTTCAGCATGAAAGGAAGCCATATGCAGATCAATGTGGTTGACAACGAAACCTTGAGAGACGCCCAGAAACATCCGGAAAACTATCGCAACATGCTGGTTCGCGTAGCGGGCTACTCTGCATTCTTCGTTGACCTTGAAGAAAATATTCAGGAAAATATCATCGAAAGAACGATTCAGACCGGACTGTAAGGATTGATGTTAAAAGAAGAATGTTGTAAAATAAAATTCATGAGCTATCAAAAAAACAATTAAAAAATATAAAAAATGTAATCAAAAAGGAGAAAATGCAATGGCAAAGAAGGGAGATTGGGTACGCATTCATTCCGTCGTACTCAAAGCAGATGAGAGAACTGCAAAGATTCCCGATGACACAAAAAAGTGTGATTACGAAATGTGGACAAAGGGAACTTTGCTTGACGACGAAGCAAAAATCGGCGATACGGTCAGCGTAGAAACCGCTGTAGGCCGCATCGAAAAGGGCGTGCTGATAGAAGAAAATCCGCACTACACCCACAGCTATGGGGATTTTGTACCGGAAATCATCGAGATCGACAAAATTCTCAGAGGAATCATGAAATTCGGAGGTGAGGAATAATGGCTCTTGCAAAAGACTATACTTCGGTAATGGGAAGATCCGCAGACATCATGAAAGAGTCTCTTGGACTTGATTTTGATAAGTTTGAATCCGGTTCGGTGGCATTCGACTACGAGGAGCTTATGAAAGCCACGGGATATACCCTCCAGGAAGTCTGTGAAATTCAGGCAAAGACGGGCGTTGGAAACACTCCGCTGCTCGAACTTAGAAACATCACGGAATTGGCAAGAAAATATGCAAAACCGGGATACGGCGCAAGAATTTTAGCAAAAGACGAGGCGGCGAACCCATCCGGTTCTTTCAAGGACAGACGTGCGGCTTGCGCGGTTGCTCACGCAAAGAAGCTTGGTTACAAGGGCGTAATCGCTGCAACCTCCGGAAACTACGGCGCTGCGGTTGCTTCTCAGGCGGCTATGCAGGGCATGAAGTGCATCATCGTTCAGGAATGCTATGACTCCCACGGGGTAGGACAACCTGAAATCGTTGAAAAGGCAAGAAAGTGCGAAGCCCTCGGAGCTGAAGTTATCCAGCTTACCGTAGGGCCTGAGCTTTTCTACGAACACCTTTCCGTAATGGAAGACACGGGATATTTCAACGCTTCATTATATTCTCCGTTCGGAATCGCAGGAGTTGAAACTCTGGGATATGAGATTGCGACCCAGTGCAGAGAAAAATACGGCAAAGACCCTGCAATGGTTGTCTGCACACAGGCAGGCGGCGGCATGGTTACAGGAACCGCAAGAGGTCTTATCAAGGCAGGCTCAACCGATACACAGGTTGTGGCAGCCTCCATCGACCTTACAGGGCTTTCCATGGCGTCCGATGACGACTTTAACAAAAAATCCTGCACCACAGGTCACACAGGCTTTGGCGTGCCTCACGCAACGAACCCTGATACAGGCGACGTTCCGAGATCCGCCGCAAGACCGCTCAGATACATGGACAGATACGTTTCCACTACTCAGGGAGAAGTTATGTTCATGACTGAGATGCTTGCAAACCTTGAGGGACTTGAAAGAGGACCTGCGGGAAACACGGCGCTGGCAGCGGCATTCGCCCTTGCACAGGAGCTTCCGGAAGACGCCCTCATCGTTGTAACCGAGACAGAGTATACCGGAGCCGGCAAGCACATCCAGCCGCAGCTTGACTTTGCAAGAAAGAACGGCATCGAAGTAAGATTCGGTTCCCCGGACGAAGACGTACCGGGCAAGAACGTAATTTTGCCGAGCGATCCGGGCCTTTTCAGAATCAAGGAGCTTGACCTTGCTCACATGAGAAAATCTCTCATCAAGAAATCCGCTCCGAAAGCGGCGGGCAAGCCTCTGACAGTAGAGGACGTAAAATTCCTTGCGGAGGACTGCCGTGCAGACGAAGCCTATGTAAAATCCGTACTGGACGAGCTGGGAATCGCTTACTAAGGAATCAGACTGCCTGCAAAGCAGTACAGCAGAATAGAAAAAAAGATGTATTGGTTATTATGGGCCGCAGTGGAAACACTGCGGTCTTTGTGCGGTGCGCCTGGCGGCGCACGTTTCTAACGGGTGAAAGTCCCGAATCCGCCCGACAG
>CAVKSD010000033.1:0-17371 GCA_963658905.1 Bacteroidaceae bacterium | reverse complement strand
TGGACACCATCAGCTATTTCGACTATGCGGAAAGCTACTATCACGGCTTTATGACGGGTATTCTCAACAACGCCGGACGGTACCGCGTTTACTCAAACCGGGAAAGCGGAAACGGCAGACCGGATATCGTGCTGACCGAGCTGAAATTCATGGGACGCGCCATAATCTTGGAACTAAAAATTTCCGATACATTCCGCGGAATGGAGAAAAAATGTGAAGAAGCCCTTGCGCAGATTGAGGAGCAAAAGTACGCGGTACCGCTTGAAGATGACGGCTACCAAGAAATTTTGAAATACGCTATTTGCTTCTTCAAAAAAGGCTGTATAGTAAGAAAAGCCGAGCAGCGGGCACAGTAAATTTTAACCAAACAAAGAAAAGGGGCGGCGCCTTAGCTGAAAAATGCAGGTGCGTCAGTCCCTTTGTGTTTTTTGTATATTACTTTACGGTTTGGGTTGTGCACTCTTTTGAGTGTGCGGGGAAAGTGCGGGTAGAAACCGGTTCAAAACCTTGCACTCGAAAATAAGGTTCTTTGCAGTCCGTCAGTTCAAGCAGATAATCAATCGAAACATTGTGAAAACGAGCAAGTCTGATCAAAATGTCGGTAGGTATATCTAAATCGCCGCGTTCGTAATTGCTGTATACACGCTGCGAACAATGAAGTATTTGCCCCATCTCTCGCTGCGTCAAATCGCGATCTTCACGCAAATCTCGGATTCTTCTGTACATCGTGCTAAATCTCCATCTGTAAATAATGTTACGAAAATAAACCAAGAATGATCATTTGTTTCCAAAATTTTATCACGGCAAAGTGAACAAAAACGAAAAGTAGCGGGATATCCGCTAAAAAGGAAGCGCAATACACGAGGGATGCATTAAGGATGTATTAGCGCCTGCGCGGGCTATTTATCTCTTGCGTTTCTCTTTGCGATTGCTTATAATAAAAGGTATACTAATAGAAAAGGAAATGGTACAGATGAAAGAAGTTTTGCTCAGAGAGCTTTTTAGAAACACAGCCGAATATGCGGACTCAGAGGTTCTCGTAAAAGGCTGGGTCAGAAACAACAGAAATTCTAACAAATTTGGATTTATTGAATTAAACGACGGTTCTTTCTTTAAGTCCGTTCAGGTGGTATACGAAGAAGAATTTTTGGATAATTACGAAGAAATCGCAAAGTCATACGTCGGCTCGGCACTGGCGGTAACGGGCGTTGTCTGCCTTACTCCGAACGCAAAGCAGCCTTTTGAAATAAAGGCGAAGGCTATAACCGTTGAGGGAACTTCCACGCCTGACTATCCGCTCCAGCCGAAGCGTCACTCCATGGAGTTCCTCAGAGAAATCGGGTATCTAAGACCGAGAACCAATATGTTTAGCGCGGTATTCCGCGTTCGCTCGTTGGTTGCCTATGCGATCCACAAGTTTTTCCAGGATCAGGATTTCGTATATGTCCACACCCCTGAAATCACCGCAAGTGATGCCGAGGGAGCGGGAGAAATGTTCCAGGTAACCACCCTCGACCTTGAAAATCCACCGAAAACCGAAGATGGAAAAATCGACTACAGCCAGGACTTTTTCGGCAAGAAGACGAACCTTACCGTTTCGGGTCAGCTCGAGGCAGAGATTTTTGCGCTGGCGTTCAGAAATGTCTATACTTTCGGACCTACTTTCAGAGCCGAAAATTCCAATACGGCACGCCACGCTTCGGAATTCTGGATGATCGAGCCTGAAATGGCATTCGCAGACCTTAACGACTATCTCGAAGTTGCCGAGAATATGATAAAATATATCATCAATTTTGTTTTGGAAAAAGCACCGGAAGAAATGCAGTTCTTCAACTCCTTTGTTGACAAAACACTGCTTTCAAGGCTTGACAACATTATAAATTCCGACTTTGGCAGGGTAACCTACACGGAAGCTGTTGAACTTCTCCAAAAATCCGGCAAGGAATTCCAGTATCCGGTTGAATGGGGTATTGACCTTCAGACCGAACATGAAAGATACCTGACGGAAGAAATCTTCAAGAAGCCTGTATTCGTTACGGACTATCCGAAGGACATCAAGGCGTTCTATATGCGTCTTAACGACGACGGAAAAACCGTTGCGGCGGCAGACCTCCTTGTACCGGGGGTAGGCGAAATCATCGGCGGCTCTCAGAGAGAGGAAAGACTTGACGTTCTCGAAAAGAGAATGGAAGAAATGGGGCTTAATAAGGACGATTACTGGTGGTACTGCAATCTCCGCAAATTCGGAGGCGTAAAACACGCAGGCTACGGGCTGGGCTTTGAAAGAATCATCATGTATGTAACCGGTGTGCAGAACATCAGAGACGTGCTGCCGTTCCCGAGAACCCCGAAGACAGCGGAATTCTAGTCGAAAATTGCCGATCATTTTGCACAGCGGAAAAGGATAGAGGGAGAAATACCTTATGGACACCGGAATAAAAAAGCAAGTCATGGACGAAATTCTGGCAGTAGCAGATAAGAATGGCATCGAGAAAATTATTCTTTTCGGTTCAAGAGCAAGAGGCGATTACAAAAGGACCAGCGATATAGATTTGGCAATATGGGGCGGCAACGCGGCGCGGTTTCGTGCCGATATCGACGAAGAAGTTTCAACGCTTCTGTCCTTTGATGTTGTAGACATGGCGGGAAGCGTGCAGGAGGCGCTCGCCGATTCAATCAAACGGGAAGGTAAGGTTTTATATGAAAAAATATGAAAACTTTTGTGCGGCTCTGAAAAACATGAAAGACATCTATGCATATGAAGAACCCTACGACAGCGTGGTTCTCACAGGTCTTGTGGGATTATTTGAAATTTGCTTCGAGCAGGCATGGAAAATGATGAAAGAAATTCTCGCAGAACATGGTTACAGTCAAAGCGCCACAGGTTCACCAAAGCTGATTTTGAAGACTGCATACACAGCGGGAATGATAGAGGACGAAGAACTCTGGCTGGACGCCCTAAAAGACCGAAATAATGTTGCTCATGCATACAATGAAAGCATTGCTTTTGATATTGTAGCGGATGCAAAAGAAAGATTTTATGATATGTTTTGCTCTCTCCAAAAGGAAATAGAGCAGAGGTGGTTATAGTGGAGACAAAAACAAAAGGATTTTTGGCGACGGTTATATCGGCGACATTCTTTGGGTTTATGCCCCTTATGGTAAAGGTAATATGCAGCTGCGGAGGAAATACCCTTGCCGCTGCTTTTTATCGTTTTTTTCTGTCCTTGCCGGCACTGTATATCTATCTCAGGGTCAAAAAAATTTCCTTGGATCTCAGCAAAAGAGAGCTTAAGGACATCGTTTTGATCACCCTCTTTGGCTACGGAGGCACGACGATATTGCTGTTTTCATCTTATGCTTACATACCGCTGGGAATGGCAACCACGATACACTTCACCTATCCGGTTTTCACGATTATGGGCTGTTTGATTTTTCTTCACGAAAAGGCGAACCCTGCGAAACTCGTTGCAGTGGCGCTTTCCTTTGGCGGAATTTTGTTCTTCTATGACGGTGACGGCTCGGTAAGCGTTCCGGGCATGGCAATGGCGTTCATATCCGGCATGACCTATGCGTTTTACACAATTTATCTCAGGAAAAGCAGTCTGAAAGAGATGAATACGATGAAGCTGATTTTTTATCTCAACACGGCGGGCGCTGTTATGATGTTTGTAATGTCCCTGGCTACCGGAGATTTTACGGTGGATTTAACGGTGACGGGTTGGGCTGTGGCTACATTTATGGCGATTTCCGGCTCATTTATCGGGGTTTTCGGCTACCAAAGCGGTGTAAAGTACATCGGGCCTCAGAACACATCGATTTTGAGTACATTTGAGCCTATAACAAGCGTAATTGTAGGCGTTCTTGTGTATAACGAGGGCTTCTCGATGAGAACGCTCCTTGGTTGCCTTTGCATACTTTCCTCGGTAATAATCGTAGCAAAGATAAAGGAATAGAGAGAAATTATCAAAATATTCCGATATTATACCTTTACAAGCCGAAAAACTATTGTATTTTCAAGGGCGGTTTGATATAATATTGACGATCTAAAAATTTTAGGAGGACTCAACAGATGAAAGGCTATACAAGCGAAATGATCAGAAATGTTGCATTGTTAGGACACGGCGGATGTGGTAAGACAACTTTCCTTGAAGCTGCCCTTTTGGCAACGGGAGTAATTTCAAGACTCGGAAAAGTTGAAGACGGATCGACTGTATCTGACTACGACAAGATGGAAATCGAAAAAGGCTATTCCATCAACACTACATTGGTACCGGTTGAATATAACAAGGTAAAAATCAACTTCGTTGACACGCCGGGATTCTTTGACTTCGCAGGAGAGGTTCAGGGCGCACTCAGAGGCGTTGAAGCCGCTGCGATTCTGGTAGACGCTTCAGCCGGCATTCAGGTCGGCACCGAAAAGGCTTGGGACGCGTGTAAAAAATTAGGTTCGCCTAAATTCTTTATCATAAATAAAATCGACAAAGAAAACGTTGACGTTGACGCGACCATCGCTCAGCTTCAAAATAAATTCGGAACCGCTGTTGTTACCCTGGATGACAAAGACGCAATCTCAGAGGCGATAGCAGAGGTTGACGAAGAATACATGGACATCTACTTCAGCGAGGGTGAATTTACCGACGAGCAGTTCAGCAAGGGCCTCACAAAGGGCATTTTGCAGGGTGACATCGTTCCGGTATTCAAATGCTCCTCCATTACAGGCGAGGGTGTAAAAGAGGTTCTTCAGGAAATCATCGACTTTGTGCCGAATCCGACCATTGAAGGCTACAAGGCGCTCAACGACAAGGACGAAGAAATCATCGTAAAGGCGGACGCTTCCGCAAAACCGGTGGTATTTATCTTCAAGACCTTAGCGGACTCTTTCCTCGGAAAGATTTCTCTTGCCAAAGTTGTAAGCGGCAAGATAAGCGCAGGCATGACCTTACATAATTTCAGAGTAGAAAAGGACGAAAAACTCGGCTCCGTATTCTTTATCAGAGGCAAGAACAAAGGCGAATGCCCTGAGGCGGTAGCAGGCGATATCGTTGCTCTCGGAAAACTGGAATACACCAAGACAGGGGACACCTTGTCCGATAAGAATAATCAGATAACAATCAAACCGATAAGCTTCCCGCAGCCGACGCTGTTTATGGCTATCGAATCCGCGGATAAGGGCGCAGACGACAAGCTCTCCACGGGATTTGCAAGATTAACCGAAGAAGACCCGTCGCTGGTTCTTCAGAGAAACAAAGAAACTCGTCAGACCTTGGTTGGCGGACAGGGCGAAAGCCAGATCAACATTGCTCTTGGCAAGCTAAAGGACAAATACGGCGTATCTGTAAATATCGTTCCGCAGAAGATCGCTTACAGAGAAACCATCAAGGGAACTTCTGACGTGCAGGGCAAGCACAAGAAACAGTCCGGCGGTTCCGGTCAGTACGGCGACGTTCATATCAAGTTCTCACCGTCACAGCAGGAGTTTGAATTTACCGAAGAACTTTTCGGCGGCTCCGTTCCAAAGCAGTATGTTCCTGCGGTAGAAAAAGGATTGCTGGAATGTATGGAAAAAGGTCCGCTTGCAGGCTGCAAGGTACAGAACGTCAAGGCTACGCTGTACGACGGTTCATACCACCCTGTAGACTCCAACGAAGCGGCGTTCAAGATAGCGGCTTCCCTGGCGTTCAAGAAAGGTATCGCAGAGGCCAAGCCTTGCCTGCTTGAACCTATCATGAAGCTGGAAATCACCGTTCCGGACGATTTCGTAGGGGCTGTTATGGGCGACCTGCCTACAAGAAGAGGCGCAGTAATGGGCATGGATCCGCAGATTGGCGGAGGACAGATTCTTCACGCGGAGGCTCCGCAGGCTGAACTTTTCGACTATGCAATCGCACTTCGCTCCATGACTCAGGCCAGAGGCTCCTTTACCATGGAATTTGCAAGATACGAAGAAGTTCCTGCAATGAATGCTCAGAAGATCATTGAAGCTCACAAGGCTGAGGAAGAAGATAAATAATTACGAAATAAAAACAAAATTTTTCAGAACCCCTGTAGACAAAGCAGGGGTTTTGTTATATAATCATTTTAGAACAGATGTTCGCAAAACAGTCCTCCGCAAGAATTGCGGCAGCAGGCAATAAGAGCACGTGAAAGGAAAGAAAATGGCGAAAAAAGCTAAGACAATTTTCGTTTGTCAGGAGTGTGGATACGAAAGCACCCAGTGGATGGGAAAGTGTATATGCGGTGCGTGGAATTCCTTTGTGGAAGAAAAGGTGCTGCCGGCGGAGGCGGAGGATACAAGGCGCAGAACAAGCAGCGCAGCAGGCACCGCCAAAGCCGCGAAACTCTCCGAGGTGGGAACGAGCGAATATGACCGGATTGATACCGGAAGCAGCGAACTCAATCGTGTGTTGGGAGGCGGACTTGTGAAAGGCTCCCTCGTGCTGATTTCCGGAGAGCCGGGTATCGGAAAATCCACAATCATCATACAGGCAGCAGGGCGAATCGCCGGCCAAGGAAAGACCGTTTTTTACGTTTCCGGAGAAGAATCCGAGGAGCAGATAAAAATGCGTGCCGACCGGGTTTGCAAGAGCCTGCCTGAGAGCCTGTATGTGATGTCGGAAACAAATATTGAAAACGTCGAAACGGTCTTCGATAATATAAAACCGGATTTTCTGATTATAGACTCCATTCAGACCCTATACAGCAGTCAGCTCGATTCGGCTCCGGGAAGCGTTTCACAGGTTAGAATGTGCGGAAACCTGCTTATGAAACTGGGAAAGACGAAGAACTGTGCGATTTTTATCGTCGCCCATGTAACAAAAAGCGGAGATTTGGCGGGGCCAAAGACCGTGGAGCATCTCGTGGATTGCGTGCTGAATTTCAGCGGCGAACGGGACGGGGAACTGAGAATATTGCGGGCATACAAAAATCGTTTCGGCACCACCAGCGAAATCGGCGCATTTCGTATGGAATCGACGGGCCTTACAGAGGTCACGGAGGTTTCGGCAACTTTCTTGGAAAACAAGGAAGAAATTTTGGAAGGCTCCGTGGCGTCGGCGGTGTACGAGGGCAGCCGCCCGCTGATGTTTGAGGTTCAAAGTCTGGTAAGCCTTGCGAACGTGGGATTTGCTCGCAGAACCTCCGTGGGAATCGACAGCGCAAGGCTGAATATGATTTTGGCGGTGCTTGAGAAAAAAGCCGGGATTTCACTGATCAATCAGGACGTATATGTGAACGTGGTGGGTGGTCTGAAACCAGATGGCACGGGAACGGATCTTGCGGTGGCTCTTGCGATATATTCCTCATATAAACAGATTACCTGCAAAAAGCGCACGCTGGCGGTGGGAGAAATCGGACTTACCGGGGACTTGCGTTCCATACAGAACATAGAGAGAACCGCAAAGGAAGCGGCAAGGCTGGGATATGAGCAAATTATCATGCCACTGGGAAACGCAAAAAAAATCGGCAACCTTGTGGACGGCTGCCGAATCATAGGCGTAAAAAATATTGTAGATGCCTTATCCGAATTTGCGAAATAAATGCAAAGGGAACAGAACTTCCGCTATTCCTGATCTTCTCTGGAACGTTCCTTTGGCTTGTCTTTCTTTGCAAAGTTCTTTGCGATGTCAAGTTCAAACCAGAAGACGCTTCCCTTGCCAACCTTGCTCTCCACGCCGTAATCCGCGTTGTGGAGAATAAGGATTTCCTTTACGATGGAAAGCCCTAGGCCCGTACCCTTTGTCTCCCGGACATAGTTGGTGCTGGTCTTGTAGTAACGCTCCCACACATGAGGAAGCTCGTCGGCTTTGATTCCGGGGCCGTGATCCGAAACTTCGAGACGGTATCTGCGCCCAACCTTGCGAATCGTAAGCCCGATGTACTTATCTTCTCCGCAGTATTTCACCGCATTGCCTACAAGGTTTGCAATTACCTGAGAAATCCTGTCTCTGTCGGCAAACACCAAAGCCTCTTTTGGGGAAGTGAACACAAAGTCGTAACCCTGCTGCTCCTGATAGATATCATAGGAAGCCAAAATCGAGGCGGAAAGTTCCGAAAGGTCAAAATACTGTTTGTTAAGGGTAACTTTCTTTGTCCGCATTGCCGAAATCGAAGCCATATCGCTTACAAGTCGGCTCATGCGCTCACTTTCGTCTATAATTACCTGCAAATGAGCGTTCCTTTTCTCCGGATTATCTCCCGACAAATCTCGAATCATCTCCGCATAGGAGCGAATCATGGTAAGAGGCGTCTTCAGGTCGTGGGAAACGTTTGCAATCAAATCCTTTTGCCGAGCGTCGGCGTTTCCAAGCTCGTATGCCGCCGTATTAAGGGTTTCGGCAAGGTTATTTATCTCAGAATAGGAATTTCCTTGGAATTTCACCTCGTAATTGCCGCGACCCATTTCCTTTGCGGTGGTGGTGATCCCTTTGATGGGTTTCGATACCCTGTTCGCAAAATACAGCGCACTAAGGAAAGCACCGATGAGGGCTATTAGCGTAACATAGAAAAGCTGATCTTTAAGTATGTCCACCGTCGAACTTACCGGGTACAGCGGCGAGAAAATGTAGAGATAAACCTCATTGTCTGCCGCCTTTCGCAGGTAGCGGGCATAAGCCAAAGTGCTGTAATTTTCAAAGCCTGAGCTTATCTTGTATGAAACGCAACCACTGTTTGACTTGGAATTTGCCAGCTTTTCCTTGAGCTGCGGAATCTGATCCTTATATTTATATACCGGCAAAATGCTGTCGGATTCGGGCATAAAAAGCAAAAGCTGACCGCCTGACTCCATCATTACATAAAAGTCGTTGCTTACGGAAAGCTCCTGGATCCTCTCTGTTAAATCCTCATCCTTGCGCTCATAGGCGTGGGTGATGGAGGAAGCAATCTGGTTTACCTCCGAGATTTTCATATGCTCGTAATAGTTATTCAGAAAGAAAATCTGCAAAAACCAAATCAAAAGTACTATGCCAAGCGCCAGCGCCGCAAAGTAGATCCAAAGCCTGAATTTTATGCTTTTCGCGTCGAACTTAATCTTCGTATTCAAATTTGTAACCTACCCCTCTGAGCGTAACGATAAAATCTCTGTATGGCCCAAGGTTGTTTCGCAAATTCTTGATGTGGGTGTCGATGGTTCTGTCGTCGCCGAAGAAATCATAGCCCCAGATATCCGACAGGAGCTTGTCTCTGGAAAGAGCGATATTCTTGTTCTTTACGAGGTAGAAAAGCAGCTCGTATTCCTTTGGGGTAAGGTCAACTTTCTCCCCGTCAACGGTAACGGTTCTTGCGGGGATGTTGATTTCAAGACCGTCGAATTTCATCGTTTCCTGAACTGCCGGAGCGTAGGCTTTGCGTCTGGAAAGCACCGCGTTTACCCTTGCCATCAGTTCCTTCGGGCTGAAAGGCTTTACAACATAGTCGTCGATTCCAAGCTCAAATCCGAACAGTTTATCGTATTCTTCGCCCCTTGCGGAAAGCATGATGACCGGAATGTCCTTTGTCTTTTTTATCTCCTTGCAAGCCGAAAATCCATCAAGCTTCGGCATCATTATATCCATGATAATTAAATCGTAATCGTTGAGTTTGCAAAGTCCCACCGCGCTCATTCCGTCGGCGACCTCCGTAACCTCATATCCGCTGAATTCAGCGTACTCTTTTATAACTTCGCGAATCTTAGGTTCATCGTCAACTACCAAAATTTTATACATCGCCTGTTCCTCCTCTTTGTAGGTTATGGGAAATCTTTGAGTTTATTTTAACATAAAAAATATTTCAGTCAACATTTTAAATGAAATATATATTGACATGGTAAAAACTCTGTGATATTATGATAAATTTTTTGACTGCTTGACAGAACACCCCCAAATCTTTTATACTAAGAGTATAGATATAGAATGGAGGGAGTATGTCATGTTTTCGGTGGGTGATAAGATTGTTTACCCGATGCAGGGCGCAGGTATTATACAGAAAATAGAAGAGAAGAAAATTCTCGGAGAATCGAGGCTGTATTATATGCTCAAGCTGCCCGGCAACGATATAAACATAATGATTCCCGTAGATTCCGGCGAAAGTATCGGAATCAGAGAAGTTTCATCACGAGAGAAAATGGGAGAAGTCATCAAGCTTCTCGGCGAAAAAAGCACACCAATGGACCCCAACTGGAACCGGCGCTATCGCGAGAATATGGAAAAACTCAAAAGCGGCGACATCAAGCAGGTAGCCGGCGTCGTAAGAAATCTTATCAGAAATGATAGAACAAAGAAACTCTCTACGGGAGAAAGAAAGCTCTTGACAGGAGCCAAGAGAATCCTTGTAAGCGAGTTCATTCTGTCGATGAACCTTACCCAGGACGAAGCAGAGGCTTTGGTGGAAGACGCGATTTAAGGACATGGTGAAGAATACAAAGCAGGTCGGTATTAAGCTCGCTCAATATTGGGCTTGGTCTGACTGCTTTGACTCCGGGAAATATCTATGAAATACGAAAGAAAGGAGGAGAGAAGATGTTTCGAAAGATTTTCAGAGCTTGCTTTACATTTTTGGGAGCGCTTGTAGGATACGAATGTTTTGCACTGGTCAAATTCCTTGTAACGCAAACCGACCTCGGCGGACAGGACGTTGGGATCACGGACACGGAGGAACTTTGGTTCGCTGCATTTTTCGTTATTATTTTTGGAATTCTATTTTTTCGCTTCGCGCCGGCGCTTACAAGAAAAAGCAGAAAAGTAGCTGACAACATCGGAAACGACTTGCAGGGAGTGTCCCCCAACGATCTGATGGGCGGCGCTTTGGGACTGGTAATAGGTCTTGTGATAGCATTTTTGCTTACCCGCATCTATCAAGATGTGATCAACCAAAAGACCCTTTATCTGACCATTACGATATTCATGTATCTGGCGCTGGGCTTTTTCGGCGCGGTGGTGGGGAACAAAAAAATATCCGAACTTTTGCTCATGTCAACGGGCAGAAAAACGGTTTCCCAGACCAAGGCTCCGGTGGAAGAAAACGGCTACGGATACAATGCGAAAGACAAGAAAAGCGCAAGGGTTCCGAAGATTTTGGATACCAGCGTAATCATCGACGGGAGAATTTTGGAGATCATGAAAACGGGCTTTCTGGAAGGCCCCATTGTGATACCGGAATTTGTTCTGGTGGAACTCAGACATATTGCCGATTCTTCCGACGGGCTGAAACGCAACAGAGGAAGACGGGGACTGGACATTCTGAAAAAAATCCAAACCGAATACGGCATTGAAATTTACAATACCGACTCGGAAAAGGCGCTTAAAGAAATTCCGGAAGTAGACGTAAAGTTACTCAAACTCGCCCAGATCATGAAAGGCAAGGTAGTTACCAACGACTTCAACCTTAACAAGGTTGCGGGAATCAAGGGAGTCGGCGTGCTTAACATAAACGAGCTTGCCAATGCCCTGAAACCTATGGTAATTCCGGGAGAAGTGATGACCGTAAGCCTTATCAAACAGGGCAAGGACAGAAACCAGGCGGTGGCCTACCTTGACGACGGTACGATGATTGTCGTGGAAGACGGACGCAGCAAGATCGGTCAGACCGTCCAGATCAACGTTACCAGCGTGCTTCAGACAGCCGCAGGGCGCATGATATTCGGAAAACTTAAATAAAAAGATTAAATAATATGCTTAAAAGATATGCTTAGAGACGATAGGATAATTGCGATAATAGTAGCTGCCGGTCGCGGGAAGCGGCTTGGCAGCTCTTTGCCGAAACAGTTTCTCAAAATCAGAGGCAGGACAATGCTGGAAATGTCCGTGGAGGCGTTTGAAAAAAACCATAGGATAGACGAGATTTTTGTGGTTGCGAATCCGGAATATTCTGAGCTTACCGGGAAGCTCTGCGAAAAGTTTTCAAAGGTAACGAGAATAGTCAAAGGCGGAAAAGAAAGGCAGGATTCTGTGGCGGCGGCGCTGGATTTGATATGCGAGCCGGCAGGCGGCATTGTGCTCGTACACGACGGAGCAAGACCATTTGTAAGCGACGATATAATAACGGCGGTTGCAGAAGCCGCGGCTGATTGTGGAGCGGCTGTTCCCGCGGTGCCGGCAAAAGACACGATAAGGCAGAGGTCGGGAGAAAAAAGCAGAACTCTCCAAAGAGAAAATCTTTTCTGCGTTCAGACTCCACAGGGCTTCCGCACCTCGCTTCTCAAAGAGGCGCTTAAAAAAGCGACGGAAGACGGTTTTTTGGGCACAGATGATGCTTCACTTATAGAGAGGCTGGGTATAAATATCAGCATGGTAAGGGGCGAAGAAAAAAACCGCAAAATTACCACAAAGGAGGATCTTGAAACCGAAATGAGAATCGGGACGGGATACGATGTACACAGGCTGGTTGAGGGAAGAAAGCTGGTTTTGTGCGGAGTAGAAATTCCCCACGAAAAGGGGCTTTTGGGACATTCCGACGCAGACGTTGCTCTCCACGCCCTCATGGACGCGATGCTGGGAGCTGCGGGGCTTGGAGATATCGGGAAGCATTTTCCGGACACAGAGGAAAAATACCGCGGAATTTCAAGCCTGAAACTGCTGAAACGGGTTGCGGAGCTTTTGTGGGAGGCGGGATATTCCTTGGGAAATGCCGACATTACCATAATCGCGCAGCGGCCAAAGATTGCCGGGTATATTCCCCGTATGCGGGCAAGCATTGCAGAGGTAATGAACTGCGAAGAAGATAAAATAAACATCAAAGGAACGACCACCGAAAGACTCGGTTTTGTCGGCCGTGAAGAGGGAATCGCCTCAGAGGCGGTTTGCATATTATACAGATACTAAAACACAAGAGGTGACACAGAATGAAATTATCACAGATGCACTTCAAAACACTCAGGGAAGTGCCAACGGAAGCAGAAATACCAAGCCATATTCTCCTGCTCAGAGCGGGAATGATAAAAAAGACCGTGGCGGGCATTTACAGCTATATGCCTATGGGATGGAGAACCATCCGCAAAATCGAGCAAATTGTCCGGGAAGAAATGGACGCCCAGGGCGCCGAAGAAATGTACTCGCAGATTCTTCAGCCGGGGGAACTTTGGCAGGAGTCCGGAAGATGGTCGGCTTATGGGCCGGAAATGTTCAGGCTTACCGATAGAAACGGCAGGGAGTTTTGTCTGGGGCCTACGGCGGAGGAAATCTATACGGATATTGCAAAGAGCGACATAACTTCCTACAGACAGCTTCCGAGGATGCTGTATCAATTTACGGATAAATTCAGAGACGAAGCCCGTCCGAGATACGGAATGATGCGTTCGAGAGTTTTCATAATGAAAGACAATTATTCCTATGACAGAGATCCTGCGGGCATGGACGCAAGCTATGACAAGATGTTCGAAGCATACACCAACTCCTTTACCCGCTGCGGGCTGAATTTCCGCCCGGTAGAGGCTGACACAGGGGCAATCGGCGGTTCCAACTCCCACGAGTTTACGGCCCTTTGTGAATACGGCGAATCGGAAATCGCATACTGCGACTGTTGCGACCTTGCGGCCACCGTGGAAAAGGCGGCTTGCGTTGACGCTGCTGCCCAAGACGATGTTGAAATGCTCCCTCTTGAAAAGGTTTTCACTCCGGGAACAAAGACCATCGACGAGGTTGCGGATTACCTGAAATTAGACAAGAAACAGACCATAAAGGCGTTGCTTTTTGTAACCTACGACGCCGAGGGAAACGAAAACGGCTATGTTGCGGCGTTTATCCGCGGCGACAGAGAACTTAACATGACAAAACTTGTAAACGCTTTGAATATACCTGAGTATGCCATCGAATTTGCCGACGAGGAAAAGATGTCAAAGGCTAGCGGCTGCGTAGGCGGATTTACGGGGCCGATGCACCTTCACGACTGCAAAATCGTGGTTGACAGCGAGCTTGTGGGACTGAAAAACCTTTGCGCCGGAGCTTGCGAAACGGATCACCACTATATAAACATGAACTACGGCAGGGACTACGAGGGGGACATAGTAGTTGACCTCAAAGTCCTCAAAGAGGGCGACGCCTGTCCGATATGCGGAGCGCCGGTTCGCCACGCAAGAGGCGTTGAAGTAGGGCAGATTTTCAAGCTGGGAACAAAGTATTCCGAACCTATGAAAGCCTATTACAAAGACGAAAACCAGCAGGACAAACCTATTTGGATGGGATGCTACGGAATCGGAGTTTCCCGTACATTCCAGGCAATTATCGACATGCCGGAAAATCACGACGAAAACGGCATAATTTGGCCTATGTCCGTGGCGCCGTACCACGTTATCATCACGGAGGTAAAGCCGGGAGACGCAGAGCAGGATGCAGTAAGCGAAAAGATATACGATGAACTTACAAAAGCCGGAGTCGAGGTTCTTTGGGACGACAGAGACGAGCGTCCGGGAGTAAAATTCAAGGATGCTGACCTTATCGGGATTCCGGTTCGTATCACCGTTGGAAAGCGCGCCGGCGAGGGCTTTGTTGAGTACAAACTCAGACGGGACGCCGAAAAGAACGATAAGAGCGTGGATGAGGCAATTGCAGATGCAATCGCAATCGTAAACGCCGAAAAGGACGGCAGAAACTACATGAAATAGAAGCAAAATAAAATCGAAAATATCGGATAATTATAGACGGAGGCTTATAGATATGAAAAAATTTGTGATAGAAATGATGAACGGCGACGTTATGAAAGGCGAGCTTTATCCGGAAATCGCGCCGACAACCGTAGAAAACTTTGAATCCTTGGTAAATGACCACTTTTATGACCATTTGATCTTCCACAGGGTAATTCCGGGATTCATGATTCAGGGAGGCTGCCCGCAAGGGAACGGCACAGGCGGTCCGGGATATACCATCAAAGGCGAATTTACCATGAACGGTTTTAAGAACGACCTGAAGCACGAGAGAGGTGTGCTTTCCATGGCACGAGCAATGCATCCGGATTCGGCAGGCTCCCAGTTTTTCATCATGGTTGCGGATGCACCGCACCTTGACGGACAGTATGCGGCTTTCGGCAAGGTAACCGAAGGAATGGAAGCTGCCGACAAGATTGTGGGCGTAAAGAGAGACTATAGCGACCGCCCGCTGGAAAAGCAGGAAATAAGGACAATAACTATCGTAGAGGAGTAAAGACAGATGGCTTTTTTCAGAGAAGTCGGTGAAGATATAAAAAATATGGTCGAGAAGGACCCGGCGGCCAGAAACGGTCTTGAGGTACTGGTTTGCTACCCGGGCATCTGGGCACTGATTTGGCACAGACCCGCGCATTGGCTCTACAAACACCACTGTCCGTTCCTTGCCAGAGTCATATCTCAGCTAACCAGATTTTTCACTGGGATAGAGATACATCCCGGTGCAAAAATCGGCAGGAGATGCTTTATCGACCACGGCATGGCGGTGATTATCGGAGAGACGACAGAGGTGGGAGATGACGTGACAATCTATCAGGGAGTTACCCTTGGCGGTACCGGAAAGGACACGGGCAAACGCCATCCAACCATCGGAAACCGTGTGGTTGTCAGCAGCGGTGCAAAGGTCCTCGGGCCTTTCAAGGTCGGGGACGATGTAAAAATCGGCGCAGGCTCGGTGGTTCTCAAGGAAGTTCCGCCAAATTGCACGGTTGTGGGAATTCCAGGAACCATTGTTAAACGAAACGGTCAAAGCACCACCCAGGATCTCAACCAGGTGGACTTGCCGGATCCTATTGCGGTGGAGATCGAATGCTTGCGAAGGCGCGTAATGGAACTCGAAAAGCTTTTGCAGACGGAACACAAAATCGAGGCGGGCTGCATCGACTGCGCCGGCGCTTCGAATTTGGAAGAAACGCTGATGGAAGTTATCCGTGAGAAAAACGAGAAGAGCGAAAAGACCTGCGAGAACGAAAAGAACCAGGAGAAAGAGGGAAGCGAAGATGAAGATTTATAATACCCTTACGAGAAAAAAAGAAGAATTTACGCCAATTGAACAGGGAAAGGTAAAGATGTATGTATGCGGGCCTACCGTATATAACTATTTCCATATCGGAAATGCAAGACCCTTTGTTGTTTTCGACACCATGAGAAAATACCTCGAATATCGCGGCTACAAGGTAAAATTCGTCCAGAACTTTACCGACGTGGACGACAAGATCATAAACAGAGCCAAGGAGGAGGGCGTAACCGCGCCGGAGATTTCCGAAAAGTATATCGAAGAATATTATAAAGACGCGGCGGCTCTCAACGTAAAGAAAGCAAATGTTCACCCGAAAGTTTCGGAGACAATGGACGATATCATCAAGTTCGTGCAGGATTTGATCGACAAGGGCTATGCCTACGAATCCCAGGGCGACGTTTATTACAGAACACGCAAATTTGACGGCTATGGAAAACTTTCCGGAAAGAACATCGACGAGTTGATCCAGGGCGCAAGCGAAAGGACAAGAAGTGCCGACGATATGAAAAAGGAAGACCCGCTTGACTTTGCCCTTTGGAAAGCCCGCAAGGAGGACTCCGAAATCGCATGGGAATCCCCTTGGGGCATGGGAAGACCGGGCTGGCACATCGAATGCTCGGCCATGGCCAAAAAATACCTCGGCTCGACCATAGACATTCACGCCGGCGGCGAGGACTTGCAATTCCCGCATCACGAGAACGAAATCGCGCAGTCAGAGGCTCACAACGGCTGCGAATTTTCCCATTACTGGATGCACAACGGCTATATCAATATCGACGGAACGAAGATGTCCAAATCCCTCGGAAACTTCAAGACCGTTCGCGATCTTTTGCAGCACTACGACGGCGAGGTACTGCGCTTCCTTATCCTGAGCGGACAGTACAGAGGGCCTATCGACTTTAACTCCGAAATTCTGGAGCAGTCGAAGAATGCCATGACCCGCCTGAGAAATGCCAAGTCGAACCTGAATCATTTGATCGAAACGGGAAGCGGTGCCATGACAGAGGAAGAAAAGGAAAAGCTTGCAGGCTATGATAAATACAGACAGGAATTTATCAAGTCAATGGACGATGACCTCAACACGGCGGACGCGATTTCGGCGGTGTTCGAGCTGGTTACGGCGATCAACACCGCGGTGAAGGACGGTGCAAGCAAGGAATTTGCCGAAAAGTCGCTGGAAACCCTCATGGAACTTTGCGGAGTGCTTGGACTTCTTCAGCAGGATGTTGAGGACAAGGTTGAGATAGGCGATGAACTTGCCGCGCTCATCGAAGAAAGACAGCAGGCCAGAAAAGAGAAAAACTTCGCAAGAGCCGACGAAATCAGAGATCAGCTCAAGGCTCGCGGCCTAGTTCTCAAGGACACCCCGCAGGGAGTGCAGGTGCTGAAGGCTTAGCGAAGACATAATACAAGGGAAATATGAAAAAGCTTAATCCAAAAGAGATCAATACGACGGCGCT